>DCHN01000027.1 GCA_002315995.1 Bacteroidales bacterium UBA1751
AGAAGTGCCGATGCCGGATCTCCCTTGTGGTCTGATGCAACCTTGTCTATTTCATCCAACACTATTACCGGGTTGGATGTTCCGCATTTGCGTATGGTGTCAAGGATACGGCCTGCCATTGCTCCAATATAGGTCTTTCTATGACCTCTGATTTCTGCCTCGTCGTGAAGACCGCCGAGTGAAACCCTGCCGTACTCTCTTCCGAGCGATTTCGCAATTGACTTGCCAAGAGATGTCTTTCCTACTCCCGGAGGGCCGTAGAGGCAGAGAATAGGTGATTTCATGTCTCCTCTGAGTTTCAGAACAGCCAGATACTCAATGATTCTCTCCTTAACCTTCTCTAGCCCGTAGTGGTCTCTGTCAAGTACTTTCTGGGCATTCTTGAGGTCAAGATTGTCCTTTGAAATATGGTGCCAAGGAAGATCGAGAAGGAAATCTATGTAGTTGTACTGAACAGAGTAGTCCGGTGAGTTCGGGTTGGCTTTCTCGAGCTTGGCAAGCTCCTTTCTGAAAATCTGTGCAACTTTGTCAGGCCAATCCTTCTTTGACGCTCTCTCCTCGAACTCCGAGATGTCGTTCGATTCACTCATACCCAGCTCCTCCTGAATTGTCTTGAGCTGGTTGTTGAGGTAGTACTCCCTCTGCTGCTGGTCCATCTCGAACTTGACCTTCTGCTGAATGTTCTCCTTGAGCTTGAGAAGGCTTATCTGTTTGTTGAGCATCTCAAGCAGCATATAGGCCCTGTTCTTGAGGTTGCCCTCGTTGAGAAGGGTAATCTTGTCGTCTGTGGCATCTTCGTGCTCAAGTGCAGACGCAACGTAGTTTATTACAAATTCGTGGGAGTCAAGGTTTCTGAGTGCAAATGTTGCCTCTGGAGGTATGCTTGGGCTCGATTTTGCAACATATGCAGCCGCCTCCTTAATGGATTCGGTTACGGCCTTCATGTGCTTGTCGTCCTTTGCAGGAATCTCATCCTCGAGGTACATTACGTCACCTATTATATAGGGTTCGTATGAAATCACCTCCTTGAGGGTGTATCTTTTCAAACCTCTGAGTATTACCGAAGTGCTGCCATCGGGCAGCTCAATTATCTTGAGAATCTTTGCGCAGCATCCTGTACGGTGCAGGTTTTCAAAGCGTGGCTCCTCAATGGTAATATCGCTTTGGGTGTTGGTTCCTATTATCTTGTTGGAACTGTAGAGTGCCTTGATGAGTTTGAGAGACTTCTCTCTGCTCACCATAATAGGTACAATTGTCTGGGGGAAGACAACCGCTCCCCTAAGCGCCAGAATGGGCAATGTTTCGGGCAGGTCCTTCTCCTCCACACTCATGTTCTCTGTAATGTTCATCACTGGCAGAATGTTCACCTCTTTTCCTTCAATCTGCTCAAATAAGTTGTCCTTTAACTTCATTGTATATAAATATATGTCAATATGTCAGTATTACCCCATAATATATTGGGTGGGCATATTATGGTCAATCATTATGCCAAACTTTTTTTCACATAAATTTATGATATTCATTTTTTTTGAGTATTTTTGCAGTTCTAAAAATTTAAAATAAGACAATTTAATATTACAGCTATGACAAAGGCAGATATCGTAAACGAGGTTGCTAAAGCTACAGGTTTGGAGAAGACAACTGTTCAGGCAGTTGTAGAGTCATTCATGGATAATATCAAGGTATCACTTGCACAGGAGAAGAACGTATACCTTCGTGGTTTCGGTAGCTTCATTCTTAAGAAGAGAGCAGAGAAAACAGCCAGGAATATTTCAAAGAACACTACCATTATTATTCCGGAGCATAATATTCCAGCATTCAAGCCTGCAAAGGTTTTCATGTCCAAGATTAAATAATTCAGGAAACAGACTCCTTGAATTGGACAAACGGAAGAAACAAACAGTTTACAGTTAACATATTTAAATTTTACAGCTATGCCAAGCGGAAAGAAAAGAAAGAGACATAAAATGTCTACTCACAAGCGCAAGAAACGTCTTCGCAAGAATAGACATAAGAAGCGTAAGTAACGCCTCTTGACTTTTAATCTAAAGCGGCTTGCCTGCTTTAGATTATTTTTATTTTATTATGGAGAAAGATCTTATTATTGATGTTGGCAAGGATGAGGTTACCCTCGCCTTGCTGGAAGATGGAAGACTGGCGGAAATCAATAAGGAAAGTCTGGACGGATCCTGCTCTGTGGGTGATGTCTATCTTGGAAAGGTCAAAAAGGTTCTCCCAGCCCTCAATGCCGCATTCATTGACATTGGAGATGAGAAGGAGGCCTTCATTCACTACCTCGACCTTGGTTTGAACTTTCTTGCATTTGATACCTTTGCCAGGGAGATGAATCCTAACAAGGATGCCAAAAACTTCTTCTCCTACACCAAAATAGGACCTATACTCGAGAAAGAGGGCAAAATAACGGATATCCTCAAAGCCGGGCAACCAATAATTGTCCAAATAGTGAAGGAGCCAATATCTACAAAGGGCTCGCGACTCACAGCGGAGATATCCATTGCCGGAAGAAATTTAGTTCTTTTACCATTTGCCGACAAGGTCAGCGTATCTCAGAAAATCAGTTCCAAGGAGGAGAAGCGCAGATTGGAGCGTCTGGTTCACAGCATTCTGCCTAAGAACTATGGCGTCATTATTAGAACAGCAGCCGAAGGGCGCGGCGCTGCAATCCTTCATGCTGAACTTAAATCCCTTATAGATAAGTGGGAGAGTTCATATCCCGTTATTGCACAGGGGAAGACACCGAGCCTTCTGTTCACTGAACGCAGCAGAACAACCACAGTGTTGAGAGATCTTCTCAACGACCAGTTCTCATCAATTACAGTGAACAATGAGAAGGTCTATGATGAAATTGTTGACTATATAGACACCATTTCCCCTTCGCAGGAGAAAATTGTCAAACTCTACAAAGGCGACGACCCAATTTTTGACCACTTTGATGTTACCAGACAAATCAAGGGTTCATTCGGAAAGGTTGTTCCTGCAAAACAGGGTGCTTATATAGTTATTGAGCATACGGAGGCTCTCCATACCATTGATGTCAACAGCGGCATCAGGGCTAAGGAGGGAATTGATCAGGAGGAGTACTCGTTCCAGGTGAACATGCATGCTGCCGACGAAATTGCCCGGCAGATGCGACTGAGGGATATGGGCGGAATAGTCATTGTTGATTTCATTGATATGGATACCAATGAAAACAAGGTCAAGCTCTACAAGCATATGCAGGAGCTTATGGCTTCCGACCGTGCAAAGCACAATGTTCTTCCCCTCACTAAGTTCGGACTGATGCAGATAACAAGGCAGAGAGTGCGTCCTGTAACTGAAATCAAGGTCAATGAAACATGCCCTATGTGCCACGGCACCGGTGAAATATCGTCAAGCATTCTGGTTGACCAGACTCTTGAGAGGCAGTTGGCCTTCTACGTAAAGGAAAAATTTCTCAAATCATTCATTCTTGAGTTGAATCCTATTCTTGAGGGGTATCTCAACAGGGGACTTTTTCATAGTGTGAGAAAAAATTGGCAGAAAAAGTATCACTGCAAAATAGTGACGAAGACCAATATGGAGTTCACATTGTTACAGTCCCAATGGTATGATTCCAAAGGGGTGATGTTGGAGTAAGAGTAGCAAAGAAGAAAAGACCTCGAAGCCTGCAAGCTTCGAGGTCTTTTCTTTGTTCTGCAATGGCAAACGGCCACAAAACCACCCCTTTTTGTGGCCGTTTGGTGTAATTCGCTATCGCAGGTGGAAAATTATTCAGCCTTCTTGTCTGATGCCGGTTCGTCAGGAGTCTTCTCAAAAAGAGAGTAGGTGAAGCGGCGGGTGTAGTCGCGGTTGAAGCAGAGGGTTACGGTGCGCTTTGTCAGGTTGTACACTGCAGACCACTGGGTGTTGCTGGTAAGCTCCTCAGGTTTGAGTTTCTGCGAAACTGCGCTCAGAAGCTCCATAGCCTCCTCTTCGGTGAGAACGCCGTTGGTCTCGGCAAACTTCTTTTTAATAATAGTATAGCGCCAGCAATCCTCCTTGCCCTCGTCCCATCCTGGGGTGAGGAACTTGTTGCATACGAACTTGGCGTCAATTACGCTCATTACCCATTCTGTGCTGCCCTCTGGCTGTATATACTCCAGAACAACGGTTTTTCCTGAAGCGTCGCTTATGAGGAAGTGGAAACTGCGGCTCTCGCAGTTGGGAGCGTAGGCAAACATATTGTATTGGCTGAGCATCTCAATTGCCTGGTCTGTTGAGGCGGCTCTGTCGAGCACGTAGCGTATTGCCGCGGTTGTGTAGAGATTCTTCTTTGCAGGGTCGTACTGCTCGAATCCGTGTCTCTTTGAGAGCTGCAGAACCGACATTGCCACACCTTTTTCATTCATTCCGTCGAGGTTCATGTAAGGGGCTCCAATTACCATTGAGAGATCCTTGGTCGTGTCTGAGAGGTCGCCCTGCTTGTAGCCAATGAATGGGAGAGATTCCATGCTTATTGATTTGTAGCCGCCATCTTTTGGCGCAAATCTGCTCATAAGCGAGCAAGGTGAGGCAAATGAGTAGTCGAGGTTTCTTCCATATATAATGTCACCCTCTGGGGTAACAGCCTGGAATGCGCTGCATGCTGCATCTGCTTTTATTGTATCCTTAACCATAGGCTTCAGAAGATATTTTGCAACAAACATTGTCATTTCATCGTTTGAGCATACTCCATGTGCCAGAAGTGTGTCAAGCATGTAGTCTGCATAGTAGGTCATTGTGTAGAACTTGCCGTCAAATTCATCCTTAATTGAATTTATGGTCTGAGCCTGCTCAGCTGTCTTGATAAGTGCTGCCTTTCTGCCCTGAAGGAGCTCCTGCGGATTAACAGGCTTCTGTTGCGCGTATCCTTGAAGCATTGACGCTGCCAAAATTGTCACAGTTGCAATGGCCATTGACTTTTTGAATAAATTTTTCATCTCTATAAATATTTTGTTGTTTTGTTTCCTTGGTCTGCTTTACAAATATATATAAAGGCATTTCGTTTTCAAAATATGAGAAAATTATTTCCCTGACCCATTGAGAGTTATGTGTTGGGAGGAATAAAAGGCCTAAAATTTCCCCAAAAAAGTTTGGT
>DCHN01000076.1:0-1188 GCA_002315995.1 Bacteroidales bacterium UBA1751
ACAATATAAGTCTTTGGTTACTGCTTATTCCGGCTGCTACCATATTTATGATTTGCAAGAAGATAAGTCCGTATATCACACTTTTGACATCTGCTCTTTTAGGAGGTGTTGCAATGGCTGTTTTCCAGCCACAGATTTTATCTCAGGTCGTTCCGGAAGGGTTGAGTGCACAGATGGGTGGTGGAGTGTTGGGATTTGCAGCCTGCGGATTTTACGGAGTTTTCAAAGTGCTCTCATCTCATGTAGATGTTGTAGCTTCAAATGATATTCTGGCCAAACTTACCTGTACAAATGGAATGCAGGGCATGATGAATACAATATGGCTTGTATTGAGCGTCTGCGCATTCGGAGGTATGCTGGACTCAACAGGATTCCTTGCCACAATGACATCAAAAATGATGAATCATATAAAGAGTACACCAAAGCTGGTAGGTTCAACAGTATTGAGCTGTATTCTCTGCAACATTGTTGTTGCTGACCAGTATATATCAATACTTCTTTCAGGAAAGATGTTCAGCAAATCTTACAAGGATCAGGGATATAATCCTGAACTGCTGAGCCGCTCGCTTCAAGACAGCGCTACAGTAACATCTGTACTGGTTCCTTGGAACACCTGTGGAATATTTCAATCTGCAACGCTTGGTCTATCAACTATGGTATTTGCTCCATACTGTTTCTTTAACCTCCTTTCGCCGGTGGTAACATTCGTTATTGCCACAATAGGATGGAAAATAACCAGGAACGGCAAGCCTGTGGGGCTTATGGCAAAACTACATCCACAATTTGACCAATAAGAGACCTATTGTAAGGTCTCTCAACTTTTATATAGTTGCCAGTGTAGCCATACATCATACCACCCTTTTGGGAAGATTCAAATAGGACTTTCTGTGTGGTCCCCTTAAATCTATTTACGTAGTCAGCATAAAGAGTTTCACATAGTTCCATAAGTCTATGTGCGCGCTTTGTCTTTATGCAATCCTGAATCTGAGGCATAAGAGCAGCTGGAGTATCCTTTCTTACCGAGTATGGAAATACATGAATATAAGCTGGTCTGATTCGTTCCGCCAGGAATTTATAGCACTCCTCAAAACACTCATCCGTTTCCGCAGGAAAACCTGCAATTACATCTATACCAAAAAAAACATCACCCATAATCTCACGAATCATATCAATTTTCTGAGCAAACAT
>DCHN01000076.1:1272-6834 GCA_002315995.1 Bacteroidales bacterium UBA1751
AACTTTGTACCTGAAGCTATCCATTTCACTATATCCTCGGTTAGAAGATTAGGCTCAATTGAAGAGATTCTATACCTTTCTATGCCGACTACTTCATTAAGCGCTTTGAGAAGGTCGAGAAATTTCTCTCCAGTTGTCCTTCCAAAGTCACCGGTGTTTACGCCTGTAAGCACAATTTCCTTAATTCCACCACTGGAAATCTGCTTTGCCTGCTCTACCAACTTGGCAATAGGTATATTTCTGCTTGCTCCTCTAGCAAGAGGAATAGTGCAATATGAGCACCTATAATCGCATCCATCTTGTACTTTTAGGAAGGATCTTGTCCTTTCACCCTGCGAAAATGCGGGAAACACAGATGTTACATTACATATATTACAAGAAGCAATTTTGTTATATGATTTATGTTTCAATAAGTTATCTGAAAGGGTAAATAACTCTCCTTTTTTTTGAATTCCAACAACAAGAGAGACCCCTTCTATGCTGGAAACCTCTTCACTTTTGAGTTGTGCAAAACATCCGGTTACAACTATAAACGCACTTGGATTAATTCTGTGAAGTTGTCTGATATGCTGTCGGCACTTTTTGTCTGCATGTTCAGTCACAGAACAACTATTTACAATGTAAATATCTGCAGGCTTGGAATAACTTGTTCGTTCATACCCGGCATTATCAAACTCCCTGGCAATTGTTGAACTCTCACTGAAGTTCAATTTGCATCCAAGAGTTATTATTGCATATTTCAAAGACATATTCCAAAATGAAATTAATATTCGATATAAAAAGAGGAAGAGCAAACAGTACCGGCAAGAGGAGGATTCATCTTATATACTTTGACACCGCAATGAGATATTCCCGGTAAAGTATTCTTGATTCCATTTAATATCCTATAACAAAGATTTTCAATAAGATTACTGCGTATATCCATCTCTCTCTTTACAATGTTATATATGACGGAATAATCAACTGCATCCTCTATAAAATCACTTCTTTCAGCTGAAGAAGAATCATAATCACACCATATATCAACAGTAAATAAGTTGCCAAGAAGTTTCTCACTCTCACAACAACCGTGAAAAGCATGGAAACGCATACCATTAAGTTCAATCCTGCCCATTAGTCAAATATATAATTGGATAAAATCAATTGGTCAATTACGCTTATGCAAGCAGAAGGAAGACTGTTGGTTCCTTTGGAATTTCAAATTTCTCCCTTAAGCAGAATCGCTTCCACTCCCCTGCCGTTTTGGTTAGAATCATCTCAGTTGGAGCAGTAATGTTGCAGGCAACTGTTACCCTGGTTGATGAACTGCAAGTTGATATAATATCGGAAAACAATTGGTTGTTTCTATACGGAGTCTCAATAATTATCTGAGTCTGTTTCAACGAATTTGATACGCGCTCTATAAGCTTTATTTTCTCTCTTCTCTGTTCCGGCTTCACAGGAAGATAACCTGTAAAGGCAAAACACTGTCCGTTCAAACCACTTGCCATAAGAGCCATCATAAGCGAAGAAGGGCCAGCAAGAGGAACAACCTTTACACCGTTTCTATGAGCAGAAGCAACAAGAAGAGCGCCCGGATCTGCAACTGCAGGAAGCCCGGCCTCAGAGATGATTCCAATATCATTCCCGTCCAATGCAATATGAATGTACTCATCTGCTACGGAAGCATTGCTGTGTTCATTAAGCTCAAAGAAATGAAGCTGTTCAAGATGTCCTTTAAGACCAGCCTGCGATAGGAATCTTCTTGCGCTCTTAATCTCCTCAACAACAAAAAATTGTATATGTTTTATACGTTCAAATACAGCAGCGGGTAAAACGGCTGACATGTCATTCCCAGAGAGAGGAGTAGGTATAAGATAAACGGTTCCGAATGCAGTGTCCATAATGAAATCTAAAAATCAATTTTCTCCATATCATAACCAGCCTCCACATGAATATCTTCAATTGTAGAGAGATATTCCGAAAGCTCCTTATGCGTTCCTATTTGATGAGAAAGGTGAGTAAGATAATTCCTTGGCGCTCCAATTCTTCGAAATATATCTATTGCCTGTGGCAAACTGAAATGGGATATATGCTCAGTATATCTTATGCAGTTGAGGAAAGCAAGAGAGGCTCCATTCATTTTAGAGAACTCTTCATCAGGTATGCTCTTGGCATCAGTAATATAGAGAAGATCACCTATTCTGTATCCGAGAATAGGAAGTTTGTAATGTAGTGCCCTAATTGGAACTATTTCAAGAATTATCTCAGTATCCTCCGTTGCAGCAAAACCGCCGTGATGCTCTCCGGAGCTTGTATAATATGACTGAGGAAGCACATCATCCTTTCTAATGATTTTCGAAAGAGAAAATGGTTTGTCCTCAATTATATGAATGTCAAATTCAGGAACACCGGGATACTTCTCTTTGGCAAAAGCGTACGAATATTCAAGCTTCAGGCTCTGAAACACCCTCTCTTCACAATAGATGTGAAAAGGCTGTTTTGAGAAATATGAGAGAGAGCGTACATCATCAAGTCCACCAGTATGATCCTTGTGTTGATGTGTAAGCAAAACGCAGTCAAAATCTGTAATTCCACTACGCAGAACCTGCTGTCTGAAATCTGGTCCGCAATCTATAAGAATTGTAAAACCGGCATATCTGACACAAGCGGAGCAGCGCAACCTGGAATCCTTCGGGTCTGAAGAAGAACACACTTTGCACCTGCAGCCAATCATTGGAATGCCTGAAGATGTTCCTGTTCCAAACAATATTATTTCTCCTCTCATTGTATCAACTACGCAAAAGCAGGGCTTTTCAGCCCTGCTTCACTATTTATATTCAATTAGTTGCAACCGCAACCATTATCTGAGCAACCGCAGCCCTCGGAATCGCTTCCGCAACTCCCGCAACTGCCGCAGCATCCGCCTCCGCACTGATGAGCTTTCTCACCGAATAGTCCGTTCGTAAGCTCCTCTTCAGTTGCCTCCCTTATTGCCTCTACTTTTCCGCTGAAATGCAGAGCTGCACCGGCCAGAGGATGGTTGAAGTTCATTGTAACGGTATCCTTTGACACCTTGTCAATTGCACCATTGAGTCTGTTACCCTCCGAATCCATCATAGGAAGAACGTTTCCTACCTTGAGCACATCCTCCTGAATCTTGCCATCAACCTCAAAAATATTCTTTGGGAGCTCAACAATGGCATCAGGCATTACCTCTCCATATCCCTCTTTTGCCGAAAGCACGAAGTCAAATGTGTCAGAAACTACCTTTCCGCTTATATTCTCTTCAAACTTTGGAAGAAGATATCCTGTTCCAAAGATGAACTGCATAGGTTTCTCCGCTGTAACTGTTTCTATGACATCGCCTTCAACCTCAAGTGTATATGAAAGTGACACCACTTTGTTCTGTTCAATAATCATTACTGTTTATGTTTGTTGTTATTAATATTTCTCTATTCTAACCGCCACATTGAAAACGAAAGATGCAAAGTTAAGCAAATTTCAATGCAATCTTCTCTGCAGCATTTATTCCATCCAGAGCGGAGGATACAATTCCACCAGCATAGCCAGCCCCTTCACCGCATGGATACAGGCCCTGAAGGGAAACATGCTCCAGCGTATCACTATTGCGCGGTATTCTAACTGTAGATGAGGTTCTTGACTCAACACCAAGAAGGAGAGCGTCGTCACACATATACCCTCCCATACGCCTGTTGAAATCATTGAAAGCCATTTGCATACGGGAGGCAACATGAACAGGCAGCAATTTATGTAAAGGTGCACTTACACAACCAGGATGATAGGAGCTCTCCGGAAGAGAGGAAGAGAGCCTTCCAGCGACAAAGTCTTTCATACGCTGACTAGGAGCCTTCATTGAACCGCTCACCTCAAACATTGACTTCTCCACATCCTCCTGAAACTTCATTAATTGAAGTGCCCCATATCTCTCGTAGAATGGAATGTCACCAGGTTCTACGGAAACCACTATTCCAGCATTTGCCCATCGTGAATTTCTTCTGGAATTGGACATTCCGTTCAGCACTTGTGTGCCAGGAGCAGTTGCAGAAGGCACAAGAATGCCTCCTGGACACATGCAGAAAGAGAAAACGCCCCTACCGTTGGCCTGTGTAACAAGCTGATACTCGGCAGGAGGAAGTACCGGATTATATCTACCCTTATATTGTATCTTGTTTATAAGACTCTGTGGATGTTCCGCCCTTACACCAAGTGCAAATCCTTTTGCCTCAATTTCCCAACCTTTTGAGTCAAATAACCTATAAATATCTGAAGCACTGTGACCCTGAGCCAAAATTACATAGGGCGCAGAGTATTCAGACTCATTTCCAGTATCAAGATTGGAAACCTTTACTCTCCAGCCATCACTGCTCATGCACAAATCTGTAACAAGTGAGTTGAAATGCACTTCACCGCCATGCGATACAATAGCGCTCCTCATTGCCTCAATTATAGAAGGCAGTTTGTCCGATCCTATATGCGGATGAGAATCAATAAGAATGGAAGGATTGGCGCCAAACTCAACAAACCTGTGAAGAACCCTTCTTATATCTCCCTTCTTTGTTGATCTGGTATAAAGTTTACCATCTGAAAAAGTACCGGCACCTCCCTCTCCATAACAATAGTTGGAGTTCTCATTCACAACGCCTTCACGGCTTAGAAGCGCAATGTCAACCTTTCTGGCATGAACATCCTTTCCACGCTCGAGAACAATAGGTTTTATCCCCTTCTCAAGAAGTGTAAGTGCAGCATAGAGGCCGGCAGGTCCCATGCCTACAACTATCGCCGAGTGGGAAGAGGTGGTGCAGTCAAGCAGAGGTGGGCAACAGTAGCGCTGCAAAGGTTCTTCACCCTCCAAAGCAACCTGAAAGCGGTAGCGGAACAGAATTTTTGCACCGCGGGCATCAAGAGAGCGCTTCAGAACGAGGCAATCCTTTATTTCAGAACGCTCAACACCTATTATTCTCGCAGCCTTGCAGGCGAGATACTCCTCATTCACATCCTTTGAGGCAGGAATTCCAAGTTCGAGTTCTCTCATAAAGCAGTGGACATATCGGCAGCTCTTGATATAGGAGCAGCATCAAGTGAAGTTCTGAAACCGGCTTTATATCTGAAGAGTCCGCTTATGGCTATCATAGCAGCATTGTCGGTGGTGAACTTGAATTCAGGAATATATGTGTTCCAACCCCTCTTCACTCCTTCGGCAGCAATTCTTTCACGAAGCTCTGAGTTGGCCGACACACCGCCACCAATACAAATCTCCTTTATTCCGGTCTGCCTTACAGCCTTTACAAGTTTGTCAAGCAGGATATCTATGAGAGCCCGCTGGAAAGAGGCACATATGTCCTCTTTGTTCTTCTCAATGAAATGAGGATCCTCCTTCAGAGCATCGCGAAGAAAATATAGCAGGGATGTCTTGATTCCGCTGAAACTGTAGTCAAGAGCAGGAATATGAGGTTTTGCAAATTTGAACCTGTGCGGATCTCCCTGGTGTGCAAGCTTGTCTATTACGGGACCACCCGGATAGCCAAGTTCAAGCATCTTTGCGCACTTGTCAAAAGCCTC
>DCHN01000076.1:6969-17729 GCA_002315995.1 Bacteroidales bacterium UBA1751
TTTCCCTCCTGTTTTATGAAGTGTGAAAGAATATGTCCCTGAAGATGATTCACCTCTACCAGAGGCTTGCCGCATGAAAGCGCCAATCCTTTGGCAAAGGATGTGCCTACCAGCAGAGAACCAAGCAAACCGGGACCGCGCGTGAATGCTATTGCATCTATTTGGTCCATGGTAATTCCAGCCGCCTTGAGCGCACCATCTACACATGGAAGAATATTTATCTGATGTGCACGGGAAGCAAGTTCCGGTATTACACCACCATATTTGCGGTGCACCTCCTGGCTTGCCATTGTGTTGCTCAGAAGATATTCATCATGAATGACTGCTGCGGAGGTGTCATCACATGAGGATTCAATTCCTAGAATATATAGTCCCATATATCTACAAGTGTGAAATAATTTGCAAAAATACCCAAAAATCTGACTAATTTTGCTAGATATATGACTTTACATTAGCAAAGTAGCTCGCAATGTTGAAATCAGGCGGAAAATGGGGGTATATACTCACAAGAGTATTCAGAACGGTAATTGCCATAATAGCCGGTCTGTTTCTCTTATGCCTGACCCTTTCTGTTGCAGTTCAGCTTCCTTTTATACAGAACAGGCTCATAGATAAAACAACAGAGGTTATCTCAAATAGTATTGAAGGAAAAATTGATATTGGAAGGATATACGTCATTGTTCCAAACCGTCTTGTAATCAAGAATATTTCCATTGTATGCGGTGTCTCTCCGGTACTTCCCGATTCAGTTGTAAGAGTAATGGAGTGCTCCGACACACTCCTGAACTGCAATAAGCTCTCCATATCACTATCTACCGGAAATCTTCTTATTGGAAGGCTTAAATTGAACAGACTAGAACTCAACAGAGGTGTTGTAAACATCCTCAATGAGGAGCCAAAGAGAACGAATCTTGAAAGAGCATTCAAAATAGAAAAGAACAGGAAAAAGGAGAAGAAGGAGAGCAGGTTTGTTGCAGCAATGTCAAAATTCAGGATGCATAGTTTCAGATTCACCTTCAAGAATCCGTACAAACCGCAGATTGGAGGCGAAAATTGTATTAACTGGGCCAACATAAGACTATCGGATATTAATATTGACATACGTAATATAAAATTCAGAGGAGATACCATTTTTGCATCAATAAGGGACGTACAGACAAAGGATGCCGGAGGTCTTGAATGCAGAAAGGTTAACGGAGATGTTATTGTTTGTTCAACAGGAGCATACATTAAGAATCTTGTCTTATGGGATGGGTATTCAAAACTTTATGCAAGCAGATTCAATCTTGCATTTGAAGACCCGCATGCACTGGCCAATTTCACAAAAGAGGTAAGCATTGAAGCAGATCTTACGGATGCAATCTTTTCGTTGAGGTCTCTTGCAAGAGTATCTCCGAACATTCCTAACTGCGACGGCTTCTACACAATAAGCGGAAGCGCAAGCGGACCTGTTGAACATCTCAGAGGAAAGAACATTGTAATAGAGAGTACAAATGGTGAAATAAGGCTCAATGTCGATTACGAAATTGACGGTCTACCGGATTACAGGAGCGCCATATTCAAGATAAAGGCAAAAGATTCATATTTCAACACAAACACAATTGCTGACATTCTCTCAAGTTTTTCCAACGAGAAAGCGGCAACGGCAATATCAAAGATTACCCCTGGAATAAGATACTCTGCAAACGCCGAATTTAAAGGGCCACTGAATGATGCTGCGGTTTCAGGCGGAGTATCATCTGATATTGGAAATATCTCATTCAACGGAAAAATATCAGGGCTGCTGAGCGCTCCAGAAATATATATTGCTACCTCAATGAAAGGAGTTGATGTGAATGTAGGATCAATACTTGACACAAAATCACTTGGCAAATTCACATTTTCATCAACATTGAACGCTTCAGTACCAAGGCGAGAGGGTGAAATGGTGCTGAACATTGATTCGCTTGGAATATCATCTGCAAAAATACTTGAATATGAGTACTCAAACATTGTTGCTTCAGGAAAAATCAAAGACGCAATGTTTGATGGCCGTCTTGCATGTCACGACCCTAATATGAATCTGTTACTGCAGGGAGTATTCAATCTGGGAACCCTGAACAGCGAGCAGCCACTCCTGAACAATGATCACTTCAAGATATTTGCGAATGTACCTTACGCCAACCTTGCAAAATTGAAGCTGTTCAACAGGGATTCCACATCAATTGTATCGTTCAAGACAATGAGCACATTTGACATGAAAGATGGAGTATTCCTTGGTGAGATTAAGATATTCGAGCCTGCCTACAGAAATGAGAATGGTGAGTTCAGGATGTCCGACGTAGTATTCACCTCAAGGCAAGAGGGCAAGAACTACAAGTCATCAATAACGTCAAATTTCCTTAATGGCGGATATCAAGGCACTGTTGACATTATAAGTTTCATTTATGCAATTATTGCAAAGAGCATCTACAAGGATGTAAACGGTTTGTTCCCGGAAAGTAATGAAGAGTCGAGAATGAGCATGAGGGAACTCATGGAGAAAAATATTGAGGGAGAATTACAACTTACCACAGGAGACACAAGAGCCTTTTTAAGTACAATTATGCCGGAGCTACGCATAGAGAAGAACTCAAAACTGAATGCAAGAATTGAGACGGGCGGAGGAGTAGCAGCTAATTTCAGCAGCAAGGGTGTCTCATTCGGAAACAATGTCATATACTCCCCTCAACTGTTTTTCGTAAACTCAGGCGGAGCTAGCACATTGAGAATCAACTCCGAAGAGTTCAGAACCCCTGTGCTAAACTTTGAAAACATAGGAATTGATCTTCGCGGCAAAGATAACAGAGTCAACGGCACACTAACCTTCAAGAATGACTCCACAGGAAAAAACAGTGCCAGAATAGATGCAGTTGGATTGTTCAGTTCAAATAACAAGAGCCTGCAGATTGAGGATGGCTCATATCTCATACTCGATGGCCACAAATGGAATCTGAGCAGATCTACATTGAAGATTTCAGGCGAAGAGATGCTTCTTGAATCATTTTCACTTAAAAACAAAAATCAGGAGTTTACCGCTGGAGGAGTGCTCGGAAGGAAAATTGCCCCTGATACATATGGTGATTCCCTTAACTTGAAACTCCAGAGGTTCAATATAAGTATGTTCAATTCACTTTTGAACAAACCATTGAACCTTCAGGGAGTCTTCTCAGGAGAATCGAACTATTCGAGTTTGAGCGGCATCAAGAAGATGCAAACAGACATATCGGCGGATTCTGTTTATATATACGGAAATCAATTTGGAAATCTAAAAATACAATGCGGCTACTCAACGAGTGAACAGAGATATGAAATAGAACTTACAAATGATTTGAAAGGCAAGAGAAGAATCAATGCTACAGGATATCTCAACCCATGGGAGAATAGACTGAACATGAACATAGTTCTGAATAATCTCTCTTCATCCTATTTTGAACCATTCCTTACTGGAATATTCTCCGGAATGAAAGGAGATATAGAAGCACACATGAAATTGGAAGGTCCGCTTGACAAGTTGAGTCTTACAAGCAACGACTTCAAATTCAAAGATTTCAAGGCCAAACTCGATTACACCAATGTCATATACACAATTAGTGGAGGACTCCTTATAGACGAGAAAGGTATTGTTGCCAACAATCTGAAGATAAGCGACGGTTACGGCGGAGAAGGTTCCATTCACGGAGGAGTCTCATACAAATACTTCAAGGATATCTCATTCAATACCAGAATTGAATTGAAGAATCTGCTTGGACTCAATACTTCACTTAAAGATAACCAGAGTTTCTATGGCAACGTAAAAGCCAACGGAAACGTTGGAATATCAGGTGGTATTGACAACATAAAACTCATTCTCAACGTATCACCTTCATCAAAAGGCAATTTACATATTCCTCTCTCGTCAAACGCATCATCGAGAAAATCAAATCTGCTCACATTCAAGGAGAATTACATCTACGCCTACGATGACGAGAGTTATATGCCTACATTCAGCGCCAAGAAAAAGAGCAGCAGCACCAATATTGATGTTGAACTCTTTGCAAACGTGAACTCTCAGGTAGATATGTTCATTGATATGGGCAGAGGCAGCGGAGATATGCTACGAGGAAATGGAAATGGAATGCTTACAGTCACCACCAACGGATCAGGAGAAACAATGAACATCTATGGAACCTACACTCTGGAAGATGGCGACTACAGATTCTCACTCGGAAACTTTGCCCTTGCTACCAGAACTTTCAAACTGAATTCGGGAGGAACAATCAATTTCAATGGACCACTTGATAACACAAAACTGAACCTTTCAGCCACATACTCAACAAAAGCATCAATAAGCACTCTTATTGCTGACACTTCATCAGTCTCTACCAGAAGGGCCGTGAACTGCGGAATCAATCTCGACGGAGATCTTACAAATCCCAAAATAGGTGTATCAATAGATATCCCAGATCTGGACCCAACAACAAAGGTAAGGGTTGAAAGTGCCCTTAACACTGAAGGTAAAAAGCAGAAGCAGTTTGCAGCGCTTCTCCTCTCAGGCGGATTCGTTCCTGACGAAAATTCAGGCATAACAAACAACTCCACAATTCTCTATTCAAACGCCTCAGACATCCTGAGCAACCAGCTGAACGGCATTCTCCAACAGTTGGGAATTCCGCTCGACCTTGGCTTGAACTACCAGCCAACAGACAAAGGGCAGAGTGTATTTGACGTTGCCGTGTCAACAGCATTGTTCAACAACAGGATCATTGTAAACGGGAATATAGGAAACGATCCGCACACAACAGGTCGAAACGTTATTGGCAACGTAGATGTGGAGATAAAACTTGACGAAAAAGGAAAGCTGCGTCTGACACTCTTCTCACACTCGGCAGACAAATACTCCAACTATCTCGACAACAAGCAGCGCACGGGACTCGGCGTAAGCTATCAGCGGGAATTCAACAACCGCCACGATATACTTCCAAAGAGAAGCAAGGAGCAGAAGGAGAAGGATAAAGCAGCAAAAGCGCTGAAAAAAGAGCTCAAGAAGAACCAGAAGAACAAGTAGACTACCGGCTTATTGCACCACTGCCGCACAATTCACCACTTGGAGTATACCACGCAGCAAACTGACCCGGAGTAACACCCCTTTGCGCCCTTTCAAAGAGAATGAACATACCTCCCTCACGCTTAAACAGTTTTGCACGCTGAAGGGGCTGCCTGTACCTTATACGCACCAAGTAATCCCGTTCCTGACCATCTGCCATTTCAAGGTCAGGGCGAATCCAATGGATCTCGTCGTTCTCTATCTTCAAGCACTTGCGATAGAGTCCCGAATGGTTCTGCCCCTCCCCTACGTAAATGATGTTGTTCTCAATATCTGTGGATATGACAAATATTGACTCCTTGTGTCCGCCAATATTAAGACCATGCCTTTGACCAATGGTATAGAACTGCGCTCCCTGATGTTTTCCAATGACCTTGCCATTGCTTTTATGATACTCAATTGACAATGAGAGTCTCTCAAGCACCTCATTGTCAAGAGATAAATCGTATCCCTCAATTGAGTGCGGATTCACGCTGCCTTCAACAAGAGAATCCAAAGAGTTGAACTTCAATATGCGCTCAAACTTATCTTCAAAAATTTCAACTACATCGCCCTCTTTTGCTTTGAGTTTCTGCTGAAGGAATACAGGAAGATCAACCTTGCCCACAAAACATATTCCCTGCGAATCCTTTTTTTCAGCACTTGGAAGGCCGCACTCCTTTGCAATGAGTCTCACAGTTGGTTTGTCAAGATGACCAATGGGAAAAAGAGCACGTGAAAGTTGTTTCTGGTTCAACTGACAAAGAAAATAGCTCTGGTCCTTATTGCCGTCATCACCTGCAAAGAGTGAATATGTGGTGTTACCTGAATTACCTGCAGACGGTTCAGCAACTCCTTTCTTGCAATAATGTCCCGTAGCAACGTAATCGACACCAAGTTCAAGGGCACACTCCAGAAAGGCATCAAACTTTATTTCACGGTTGCAGAGCACATCAGGATTTGGTGTTCTACCCCTCTCATACTCGCTGAACATATAATCTACAACCCTTTTTCTGTATGTAGCACTCAAATCAACGAAATGAAATGGAATACCTATTTTTTTTGCAACCATTTCCGCCAGAATCTTCTCCTCCTCCCATTGGCAATCGCCATGCAACGTGCCTGTAATGTCGTGCCAATTCTGCATATACATGGCAATGACATTATGACCGGCATGCTTGAGCAGGAGAGCTGCAACGCTGGAATCAACTCCGCCGGAGAGCCCCACTGCAATATTGAGAGGTTTGCCACACTTATTTACGAATGCATCTAAAGAAAATTCCATATTTAAATAAAAAAGTCTATCTTTGTGCCCGGGTAAGTCATATACGACCAGCTCCTGCAGAACTCCCCCAGGGCCGGAAGGCAGCAAGGGTATGTGGTTGTAGCGGTGCGATATATCAAGCTTACCCTTTTTTTGTGCCCCGACTAAAACGAAAAGGCAAAAGGAAGGAGCGCATCTGCCCCATCAAAAACAATTATCTCATCCAAGCCACCAATAACTATTTGCATAGGTTTGCCTGAACGTCTTTGATACTCCATCATTACCTGACGGCACGCACCGCACGGAAAGGCCGGCTTATCGGTTACAGCTCCATCCTTTACAGCAACAATTGCGAGCATAAGCATTGAAGCTTCAGGATATTGTGAACCTGCATGAAACATTGCGGTTCTCTCTGCACACAGGCCGGAAGGGTATGCCGCATTCTCCTGATTCGAGCCTGTTACAATAACACCATTGTCGAGAAGAAGGGCCGCACCCACATTGAAGTTGGAATACTTCGCATAAGCATTGCCGGAAGCCTCAAAAGCTTTTTCAAGCAACCGCCTCTCCCTCTCCGGGAGTTCATTTGAAGATTTGTAAACCCTATATGAAATATTCAACTCTTTTTTATCCATTGCTGAAAGGCATTTGTTGAACAAAATTACCAAATATATGCCACATTACAATTGGAAAATAGGCACATACTGCATAAATTTGTCCTAAAGAGAAAAAATGAGGGCCGGAAAAGACATATTCATTCTCCTTTCAATTTCCATACTTGTTGCATCGTGCGGTGTAATGAGAAGGTCTGAATCAAGTGCCCGATACTCCAAGGAGAATTACATCTCACATTACAGCACCATTGCAGTACGTCAGATGAACATGTATGGCATACCTGCCAGCATAATTCTCGCACAATCAATTCTTGAATCAAACTGGGGAAAGTCTGAACTCGCCGAGAATGCAAACAATTACTTCGGTATAAAATGCTCCTCATCATGGAAAGGCAAGAGATACAAGCACGATGACGACAAGAAAAAAGAGTGCTTCAGAAAATACAAGCATCCGGAGGACTCCTTCAAGGACCACTCGCAATTCCTTACAACAAACAAGAGGTACAGCGCTCTGTTTGACCTTGACATTACAGATTACAAAGCGTGGGCAAAGGGGCTGAAGGCGGCAGGGTATGCTACAAATCCCCAATATGCCCAGTTGCTTATTGACATAATTGACAACAATTCACTTTCACAATATGACAGAAAGGATAAGAAGAGTAATAAGCGGAGCAGAAGATAAGGCAAATGGAGTGAAAACGAGAATCTGCAGCTTTGTTAAGGAACAGACAGGTAACAGGAAAAAACTGATACGTTTTTCATCTGTTTCATTGCTGGTACTGACTATTACCATATTTGCAATTGTAAAATGCATCAACGTCTTAATTGACAGAAGCAGCAACCTTATAAATGGAGTGGAGCTCTACATATCTCCGGAGACGGAATTCAGCACTGTGTCTGAAGCAATTCTTCCAAACCTGAAATGGAAAAACAGTTTCATGAGAAAAGCTGCAAAAGAGGAGCTGGATAAGAAGATGAAATATGGGTATTACAGGTTCAACAAAGGTTTGAGCACAAACTATATTGCAAGAGCGCTGAAATATGGATGGGAATCACCGGTTAGAATAGTCATTCCGGAAAATATACGTTCCAAAGGTGATTTATGTAAGAAACTGGGGAGATATGTAATGGCAGACTCCGCACAATTCTCTGCTGTAATAGAGAATTACACCCACTTCATTCCCAATACTTACGAAATATACTGGAGCATGAGCGCCGAAAAAATAGTTGAAAGGTTCGAGAAGGAGTGGAAAATATTCTGGGAAAGCAAACCGGCATTCGCAAAAGAGAGACAGGATGCCTCACTTACAAGGGAGGAGATAGCCATGAAAATAGGACTATCGCCAGTGGAAGTGACAATAATAGCATCAATTGTATGCAAGGAGAGCAACCATATTCCAGAATATCACAGAATAGCGGGAGTATATGTACACAGGCTGAAAATAGGGATGCCGCTCCAGGCAGATCCAACGGTAGTTTTTGCAGTAGGCGACTACACAATAAAAAGGGTAACGGGCCAGCATCTCAAAGTCAACTCCCCATACAACACATACAAATACAGGGGTCTCCCTCCGGGGCCAATCTGTCTCCCATCAATTGCAGCAATAGATGCAGTACTCAACTATGAAAAAGAGCAGTATCTCTACTTCTGCGCAAACTCAAACTTCGACGGAACGCACATATTTGCCAAGACCCTGGCAGAACACAGCCGCAACGGAGCAGCATACCGCAAAGCGCTGAGAAAAATGGAAAAGAAATAGAAGATTAAACGTTTATAAACTTATTTCAAAGTTCTCACCCTCTTTTGCGCAGAAACTTTCAGGGAATATTGACCTGGCATCGTTGAGAATGGCGTCAAGGTTTTTGTATCGCGAAGAGTAATGCCCTAAAATGAGCTTTTCAGCCCCGCAGGCCAATGCGCACTTCGCGGCGTCCGCAGATGTAGAGTGGTAGTGTTTCTTTGCCAAATCCTTGTCCAAAGCCGCATATGTGGCCTCATGGTAAAGAAGGTTGACTCCCCTCCCACCCGGCGATAGATTTTTCAACCATCCACCCAGTTTGGTAAAGGGCATCGTGTCCGAGCAGTAGGCAAAGCAACGTGGCTGATATGGAAGATATGTGAAATCTTCCGGCGTGAGAATAAGCCCGTCCCGCTCAATGGTAACCCCCTCCTTCAGACGCGCCATTTCATAATATGTAAGATTGAAGGGCTCTATTTTCTCTTTTCTTATGTTGAGCATCGGTGGCTTCTCACGGAAGAAATAGCCGTACGTCTCAACCCTATGCTTGAGAGGAAAAGCAAAAATCTCCAGATTGTTGAACTCGAGAATCTGAAGCGGCTCCTTGCATTTTACAGGAATGAAATTGATTTCAAAGGCAATGCCCTCGCCAAACATTGCCATAAAGTTGTCTATGTAGTGTTTCAACTCTCCAGGTCCATAAATATATACTGGAGCAGTTCTTCCCATAAGAGACATTGTGGAAAGAAAACCCGGAAGACCAAAAATATGGTCTCCGTGAAGATGCGAAATGAATATGTTGTCTATTCTGGTGAAAGATATTCCACTGCGCTTGAGCTGCATCTGTGCACCCTCTCCGCAATCTATTAAAAAGAAGCGCTCACGAACCTGAAGGATGTGAGCGCTCGGAAATCTTTCAACAGTGGGAAGGGCCGAAGCCGTTCCCAATGTTGTAAAGCTGAAATTCATTAGTTGTTAGCGGAGTTCTCCATCTCCTCTTTGAGAGCTGCAAGTGAGCTGATGTCACCGAGAGTGGTCTTCTCAATGTTAGCTTTGATCTTCTTTACAGCCTTCTGAGTTGAGTCAGCCTCTGCGCTTCTCTCCTTGAACTCCTTAGCCTCTGACTCTCTTCTCTTGTCATCAGCTATTCTTGAGTGTGAAAGAATGATCTTCTTGCTGCCCTTGTTGAACTCAATTACTTTGAAGTCGAGCTTCTCCTCAGCCTTTGCAGTTGTACCATCCTCCTTTACAAGAGTCTTGGCAGGAGCGAATCCCTCAACGCCATACTCAAGAACAACGGTAGCACCCTTCTCATTGAATGTGGTAACAGTACCCTCATGAACTGAACCTACCTTGAATATTCCCTCATATACATCCCAAGGGTTCTCCTCAAGCTGCTTGTGGCCAAGGCTCAAACGTCTGTTCTCCTGATCAATCTCAAGAACTACAACCTCAAGCTTCTCACCAATAGCTGTGAACTCAGATGGATGTTTAACCTTCTTTGTCCAAGAGAGATCAGAGATGTGAACCAAACCGTCAACACCCTCCTCAAGCTCTACGAATACGCCGAAGTTTGTGAAGTTCCTTACAATTGCAGCATGCTTTGAACCTACAGGATACTTCTCAAGAATTGAAGCCCATGGATCCTCCTTAAGCTGCTTGATGCCGAGAGACATCTTTCTCTCCTCGCGGTCGAGTGTGAGAATCTGAGCCTCTACTTCGTCGCCAACCTTCAGGAAATCCTGAGCGCTGCGAAGATGTGAAGACCAGCTCATCTCAGATACGTGAATGAGACCCTCAACACCAGGCTGAATCTCAATGAATGCGCCGTAATCTGCAATTACAACAACTTTACCCTTTACAGTGTCACCAACCTTGAGGTCTGCATTGAGAGCATCCCATGGATGAGGTGTGAGCTGCTTGAGACCGAGAGCAATTCTCTTCTTTGCATCATCAAAGTCAAGAATAACAACGTTGATCTTTTCATCAAGCTTAACAACCTCCTCAGGATGGTTGATTCTGCCCCAAGAGAGGTCTGTGATGTGAATAAGACCATCAAC
>DCHN01000076.1:17749-27797 GCA_002315995.1 Bacteroidales bacterium UBA1751
CGAGGTCAACGAATACACCATAAGATGTGATGTTCTTAACAATACCCTCAGAGATCTGACCCTTCTGAAGCTTGCCAATGATATCGGCCTTCTGTGCCTCGAGCTCAGCCTCAATGAGAGCCTTATGTGAAACAACAACGTTTCTGAACTCATGGTTGATCTTAACAATCTTGAACTCCATGGTCTTGTTAACGAATACGTCGTAGTCTCTAATAGGCTTAACGTCAATCTGTGAACCAGGAAGGAATGCCTCAATGCCAAATACATCTACAATCATACCACCCTTTGTTCTGCACTTGATATAGCCCTTTACAATTTCGTCTTTCTCGAATGCCTCGTTTACTCTGTCCCAAGAGCGGAATGAGCGAGCCTTCTTGTGTGAAAGAACAAGCTGACCTCTCTTGTCCTCAGCATTCTCAACGTAAACTTCTACCTTGTCACCTACTGCAAGTTCAGGATTGTAACGGAACTCATTTACAGAGATGACACCTTCTGACTTGTAACCAATGTTTACAAGAACTTCTCTTTTTGTAATAGCTACTACTGTACCATCTACAACCTCATTCTCAATTACTGTTGAGAGGGTCTGGCCGTATAGCTTCTCATCCTCCTCCTTTGATGCGCCCTCAGCTGCATCTGACTCAAAAGCATCCCAGTCGAACTTATCGTTTGGAACTGAAGCATTGCTCTTCATTTTTTTCTTCTCGAAAACAACTGCATCAGCAGCTGCCTCTACTGGAGCAACCTGCTCCTCAATTTGATTTTCTGTACTCATGTTAATAAATAAATTAAACGAACAAGAGGTTAAACATTATGTGTAATCATTTGTAAGTGATTTGGATACACTTGAGCAAATGAGCCGCAAATATAGTAAATTCTGTTGAACATTTCAAACAATTTTTACTACCTTTGCGCGTTGCTTTTTTGAAGTGGCAACTGAGTTTTTCTTTTTGTACAACCTGGGAGGCAGTCTGAGACTGTTTCTGAAAAAGATAGGAGGACAGGGATATGATTGATATCTTCTACAAATCAAAGGGAGCAATTCTTTGCACCAGAGAGTTGAAAGAGCTTGAGAGCTTCGGATTTGACGATATTATCTGGATAGATTTGTTCGAACCCTCGGGAGAAGAGAAGAGAGCAGTAGAAGAGTTCCTTGACACCACCCTCCAGTCAAGAGCCCAGGCAGAGGAGATTGAGAGCTCTTCAAGATACTCTGAAACAGACACCACAATTTTTGCAAACACCAACTTCATGATTCCGGGGCCGGATGACTACTCCCTGGAAACCGTATCATTCATAATATCAGAAGGAATTCTTGTAACCATACGCCAGGTTACACTGCGCACATTCACCGACATGCAGCGCAAACTCTCCTTTGCACCGAAGCAATTCCCAACAGGATACCATATCCTTGTCTCCATTCTTGAGAACAGAATTGACCTTGATGCAGATATGATTGAGCTCATGAGTAAGGAAATAGCCCAGTTCAGCAAGAGGGTTGGTGCAGGTGAGAATGTAAACGAAGATTTCCTTCTGGACATCAACCAGCTTCAGGAAAACACAATGCTGGTAAGGGAGAATATCATAGACAAGCAGAGAATGATTTCAGCCATTCTCAAGAGCGACAAGTTCCCAAGAGACATTCATACAAAGCTTAATGTACTCATAAAGGATATCTCATCACTTCTGAACCATATAAACTTCAGTTTCGAAAGACTGGAATATATGCAGAACACTGTGCTTGGTCTTATTAACCTGGATCAGAACAAAATCATGAAGGTACTGGCATTCGTAAGCCTTCTCTTCATGCCTCCTACCCTTATTTCAGGCATTTTCGGAATGAATGTCAACCTCCCCCTTGTTGGCAAAGGAGTGGTTGACTTCATAATCGTGGTTTTTGTGATGATTCTCACAGTAATTGCAGCATCATATCTCTTCAAGAAGAAGGAGAGGAAATAAGGAGAAATCACTCCTTGTCGTATGAAACGCCGGATACTCCGCTGCAACTCTTTGTAAGCTGTATGTTTGCACCTGAAGGTGTCTTGTACTGACACTTTGAAGCACCTGTGGCAACAACATTCAGTTTCTGTGAAACAAACACTTCAGCTTTGCTCACGCCAGAAAGGTTCAAATCAGCACTTGCTACGGAGAAATCTTCAGCATCAATCTTGCTTGAACCGGAGCACTCAGCCTTAATAGAGGCACCTTTTCCCTCAAGTTCAACCTCAGAGGAGCCTGAAAGTTCCATTCTGGCACCATTTGCAATGTTCAACTTGCCATCGAAATTTGAAGAGCCTGACAAAGTAGCCTTCATCTCAGTGAAAGAGCCATTTATATCAGCCTCGCTTGCACCGCTCATCTGAATCTTGAGGCAGGCAGCATTTACCGTTAGCCTATCTATTTCAGATGCTCCAGAGAGCTGAACATTGAAATGCTCACCGGAGAGAACAAAAGTGTCATTTGTCTTGAGCTCAGCCACACCCGAGAGTGAAACACCTTTAAGAACAGGCATGGTGATTCTTGCAACATAAATCTCATCCTTCTTCTTCTTGATCTCCTTGTTCATGGCAATCTTGAGAATGGAACCATTCTTGGTTACAACAACATTCTCTGCATATTTCTTCTCCACCTCCACTGAAACGGAGAATGTGGAACCCTTTGTAAGATACACTTTGTAAACACTTGAAACATCAAGAGAGGAGAAATCCTTAAGATCATAACTCTTGACAACTGTTGTATTGCCATTTGATTGCTCAGCCGATTTTGGCGCAAATGAGCTGAACGATATTACTGCTGCAATTGCAACAGAAACCATTGTAATTGTAGATAGAAATCTTTTCATTTTAAATAAAAGTTAAAAAGTAACGATTAAGAATCTGTTTATTAAAATATAAATTCGCGAATATGTCAGATTTGTTGCTCGTATGAAACTACCGGTTGCTTCCATCTTCAGCCTCAATAGCAACTGATATCTCATTCAATGCATTCAACTTGCCGTTATAGTACCTCTTTATAAGCATAGCAGTTTCAATATCGTCAAGTTCCAATGGAAGAGTGGTTTCAAAAGGAACAGCCTCATCCATAACCGAAGAGGAGAACCTGGCAACCTCCCTTGGATCATAATTGTCAAAGTTGCTGCAGATTTCGTTGGCGGCCGCTGTAAAACGATCTCGAATAACGGAGAGGTCAACCTCATTCTCCATTCCCTTGAAATAATCTATTGCCGCAACAACATTCACATCAGAGGCAGTTACATCCGTATCAGAAGTTGAATTCCATTCAATGATATAGAAGAACAATACCACTGCCGCAGCACAAGCGAAATTTGCCGCAATTATGGTAAAAGCGGTTCTGAAACCATGTTTGTATCTTGGCTCCGGAGCATCAACCAAGCCTGCCTTCTCAGCCTTTTCAAAGAATCTGGCCAGATCTCCCTTTGCAGGTACAGCATCATCAAAAATATTTCTGTTATTCTCTTCCATAACTCTTCAAATCATTTTTCAGCATTGTCACAGCCCTCGAATATTGTGAGCGGAGTGTAGTCTCCTTTACTCCGGTAATTTCCGAAACTTCGACATACGAGAGGCCCTCAATAAGAACAAGGTCCATAATAATGCTGTACGGAGCCTCCATTCTTGAAATGGATTTCTTAATAAGTGATACCATTTCCGGCAATCTCATCACATCATCCATTTCATCTTCAACAGAGTGTAAATCCTTCTCAGGCATTGTACTTATGAATATATCACCCCTTTTCCTTCTCAGCCAGTCAATTGACCTGTTGATGCAGACTCTCTTCAACCAGCCGTTAACGGCATAGCCAGACATTGAAGCAGCCTCCACATTGGAACCACTCTTTGGCATAAGCCAGGCCAGAAGGGTATCATGCATTATCTCTTCAGAAACCATAGAGTCACCAGTTATTCTGTAGCTCACATTATAGAGCCACACACGGTGTTTGTTATAAAAATCTATGATCTCTTTTCTATCCATTTTCTTTAAACTGTTTCCCAGTTTTCAACCTCTTTCACTTATATAACGTACAACACAAGCGAATGTTGCAGAAAACGGGGAAAATTATGAAATAAATTCAATTATCTGGTTTTATCAGGCGCCGCAGGGGTTCCAGGGAGGTCAGGCCACCCCTTCAATTCTTCAAGCAAAACCTCCACAGCCTTGTTCAGCTGAGCATCGTTCCCTTTAAAATCCTCAAATGGATTAATATCTATATCTATGTCAGGATCCACTCCGTGGCCCTCAATTATCCATTTTCCGTCAAGTCCATAAGAGGTGAAGAAAGGTGTTCTCATATCCTGTCCGTCAACAAAGTTCTTTGAGCCGGATATTCCAACAATTCCTCCCCAGCTCCTCTTTCCAATGACCTTTCCAAGCTTAAGCTGTTTGAATCCCCAAGGGAAGAGGTCACCGTCAGATGAAGAATATTTGTCAATAATACAAACCTTAGGACCATAAAATGCCTGATTAGGAACAGGCTCGTTGGCTCCGTTACGGTACATGCTCATCCTGTAAACCTCTCTCTGCAATCTCTCAATAATCATAGGACTCACATTTCCGCCACCGTTCATGCGGTCATCAATTATAAGAGCCTTCTTATCGAGCTGGGCATAGAAGAGTTTGGTAAACTGCTCCAGACCATCGGCACCCATATCAGGAATATGTATATAACCTATTTGCCCATTGGAGAGTTTGTCAACAATTGTAATATTGCGTCTGACCCACTCATAGTATGCAAGATGTGATTCATCTTCAATACACTTGACAACGACCTTTCTGGAACCCTTTCCTTCAGCAGAAGAGGCAATTGTCAGCTCCACCTTCTTGCCAGCCTTGCCCACCAGGGCGCAATAGATATTCTCATACTCCTTTGCAGGCACTCCATTAACTTCAATAATGTACTCGCCAACCTGGGCTTCACTACCTGGTTCGGTAAAAGGAGATCGCATATTTTCGCTCCAGTTCTCGCCCTTGTAAATCTTCTCAATCCTGTATGCGCCTGATTTGTCCCTGCTCAATTGAGCTCCCAGAAGGCCGGTCTTGACTCTCTTAGGTTCAGGAGCATCTCCGGAAGTGATATAAGCGTGACCGACATTGAGTTCACCTATCATTTCACCAATGATATAGGTGAGGTCGTGTCTATGATTGACGTATGGAAGAAGCTGTGCGTATTTCTCATAAACTTTGTTCCAATCGTTGCCATGCATGTTTTCAACATAGAAACCATCACGTGTGATTCTCCAGCTCTCATCAAAAATCTGCTTCCATTCAGCCTTATGATCAATAATCATATCCATCTCATCACTCTTAAGCGGATTTTCAAGTTTACCGGATGCCGGGAAGTTGACAACATAGAGAAATCCGCTCTCTCTGACCACGGCCTTCTTGCCATTTGCAGAGAAGGAAATTACAGTGTACTTTCCAACCTCGCTCTCCTTCTTGCTCTTGAAATCGTATGATTTGAGGCCCGGGCGTCCACCCTGACTTCCAAAACCTCCATAAGTTGAGAAATAGAGTTTCTCCTTTGTAGCCCTTATAAGCCTGTAGTTTGCCGGCTTCAGTTCCTTTATGCTGCTGACCCTGCCTGCAATACCTTTTACATCCACAGTAGAAGTGGTATCTTTTGAGAGAGGAGCCTGGAAAACATAATCACTTACAGTAAACGCTGTATTCCATTCAACCTGCGAATAGATACTCCTGAATGAGCGCGCTGATGTAAAGAAGAGTGTCTTGCCGTCATCGCTGAAGAGAGGGTTCCTGCTGTCGTACCAGCTGTCGGTTACAGGATATGACTCACCTTTTACAATATCGTACAGATATATTATGGCTACCTTGTTTTTGCCCTCCTGTGAATATGCAGCCCACTTTCCATCTTTATTGAGGACAAAACCCCGTATGGCATTTCCGCTTGTCTTGGGATTCTTTGCCGGATCAGCACTGAGAATCACCTTTGCATTTGAGCTTTGAACATCAAGGGAGTATATCTCTCTTGTATTGGCAAAGTATAAGTTCCTGCTGTCCGGGCTCCACATCAAACCTTGAGGATAGCCGCTTGTAAACGAAGTGAGTTTGCGTGCGGAGTGCATATCAGAAGCTGAAGCAACATAGACATTATACTCACCATCCTTGTCCGAGAACCACGCTATGCTCTTTCCATCCGGTGAGAAGAGAACCTCCCTCTCGTGCGAATATGGAGAGTGTGAAACATTCATTACGGCACCCTCCTCTGCAGGAATGGAGTATATATCACCTCGCACAATAGTCACAACCGTTTTACCATTTGGAGAGAGTGAACAGAAAGGAGCTCCGAGACTTGTTGTAAATTCACTCCTTGACCAAACATTGTCGGCATTGAGGAATATGTTCACCTTCTCAAGTTTACCTGTAGCAACGGTATATTTGTAAATGTAGCCACCATTTTCAAAGACAATCTTACCCTGGTTGGCTGAAGGGAACTTGCAGTCGTAATAATCAAAGTCAGTGACTTTACTGCTGCTTTTGCTCTTGGTATCATAGCAGAAGAGATTCATTGTACGGTCCCGGTCAGACATATAGAAAATCTTATCTCCTATCCACATAGGGAAAATATCCTGGGAGTCGTTGTCAGTAATCTTCTCTATGGAGGTGGTTCCAATTTTATGAATCCATATCTCATCGGCCTGGCCGCCCTTGTAATATTTCCAGGTTCTGAACTCACGGAACATCCGGTTCATGGCAAGATACTTTCCATCTGGAGAGAAAGAGCAGAATCCGCCCTCGGTTGTCGGGAGCATCTGCGGCATTCCTCCCTGTGCATCAACAGTATAAAGCCTCCCTCTAAGTCCGCTGAAATTGTGCCATTTGCTTCTGTAAATAACTTTCTTACCATCTGGAGTCCAGCCCATTACAATATTGTTCGGACCCATACGCTCACCAACATTATCTCTATCTACAGTGGCAGAATAGGTGATTCTAACAGGCTCGCCGCCCTCAAGGGGCATTGAATAGAGCTCGGTATTGCCGTCATACTGCCCTGTGAACATAATACTCTTTCCATCGGGGGAGATTTTGGCAAACATCTCAAAGCCTTCATGGCTTGTGAGGCGACTTGCAACACCTCCATTTTCATCAACACTGTAAAGGTCTCCGGCGTATGTGAAGACAATTTTTCCACCTCCAATGGTTGGAAACCTGAGCAGGCGCGCCTCGCCTGAGTTATCAGATACCGGAGATGAGTTACCAGAAGCCAGAGCTAAGTTACTGGATGCAGGAGATGATGCAGTGAGTGTTGCAGCAGAAAAGCAGAACCCTGCTGCCAGCAACAAAGAGCAAAAATGATGAAGTCGTTTCATAAAAATATGTTGTTATATCAATTTTTGGTCTAAGCGATGCACGTACATGCACCGCTTAGGCAAAAAAATCAAAGTATATGTTCCAGAAGAATTTTTACACCAATAGCAATGAGAACAATGCCACCAAGAAGAGAAGCCCTGCTGCTGAAACGCCTGCCAAGAACTTTGCCAAAAGTGACGCCTATATAGCAGGCAACGGAGGTAACAAGAGCAGTGACAAATACAGAGTATGCCATCTTGAATCCTTCTATAGAAATCATTGCCATGCTGATTCCAACGGCAGCGGCGTCAATGCTTGTGGCAATACCGAGTTTAATGTCGGTCTTTACAGACAACAGGTCACAAGCAGGCTTGCCATGTTCATTCAACTGGCATGAGCACTTTTGCTCCAGCGAATCAGCCTGTTCTGATAAAGCACCTGCAGAGCTCTCACTTTGAGACTTAACACACTCACCTATTCCGTCAATGAGCATCTTGCCGCCAATATACAGGAGGAGAAGAAAGGCTATCCAGTGATCCCAGGAGGTTATATAATCGAGAAAACCCGAGCCAAGCAGCCAGCCGGCAAAGAGAAAACCTCCCTGAACAAAACCAAAAATAAGCATAGGCCTGAGTTTTTGGGCAAATGAGATCTCAGGCCTGCACATACCTCCAATGATTGATACTGCAACAGTATCAAAACAGAGGCTTATTGCAATTATGAATATTTCAAGATATGTCACCTCTCTTCAAAAATAAACTCCAGGAAAATCCTTTCAGTTCAAAAAGATAATCACACTCTCTTTCTGAACAGATACAGCCCAATAACAGTGAGAAGTGCATTTACAATGAGCAGTGTGAATCCAAGATGGAAATCGAACAGCGCTGCACAAACAACATCAATAAGGTAACAGAGAACCGGCGCTGCAACTGCAATGTATGGGGTTGCACCATCCTTGATCTTATACTTGGTGAAGATACCGAAGAAGAACAAACCAAGAAGCGGTCCGTATGTATATGATGCCAGCTTGTAAACAAGATTGACAACAGAATCATCACTCAATACATAAAGAACTACAATAATGATAAGAAAAAGCAGAGCAAAAAGCGCATGAATCTTGTTCTTGAAATGGAATTTCTGCTTCTCATCCATATCGGTTCTTGTAGAGAAGTGAGCGAAATCAATGCAGAATGATGTAGTGAGCGAAGTAAGCGCGTTTCCAGCACTTGGATATGATGCTGAAATGAGTCCAATAAGGAAGAAAATACCTACTCCAATGCCAAGTTTCTGGCTGGCAATGGCAGGGAAAATCTCATCTGTCTTTGCAACACCAAGCGCTGCCATTCCTCCGTTCTCCTGCAAATAGAGGCAGAGAAGAGCGCCAAGAAGAAGGAAGAAGAAGTTGGCAACCACTATTATGACGCTGGTTGTGTACATATTCTTCTGTGCCGACTCAATATTCTTGCAGGCAAGTGATTTCTGAATCATTCCCTGGTCAACACCAGTCATTGCAATGGTCATGAATACACCTGCAATAATCTGCTTTATGGCATTGGTACCGCTTGACCAGTTCATATCAAACATTGAATAGAACTTTGTACCCGGAATGGAACTATTTTCAGCACCAGCCACAGATGATATCATCTGCGAGAAGCTCCAATCCATGTGCTTGCAGATGAAATATATTGTAAGGAACACGGCAAGGAGCATGAAGGTGGTCTGGAGAACATCTGTCCAAATAATTGTCTTGACTCCACCCTTATAGGTGTAGAAATAGAGAATCACCATAAAGATGAAAGAGACCAGGGCAAAGAGTGCAACATCTGCAAAGGTGTGTGCCTCCCACCCTGCAGCCTTTGGAATAAAGGCATAGAGCACAAGAGTAACAACATAAACCCTCACGGCAGCACCGAGCAGACGCGACACCATGAACACAGATGAACCTGTCTTATAACTCTTCATACCGAATCTATCGCCAAGGTATGTGTAAATGGAGGTGAGGTTCATTTTGTAATAGAGAGGCAGAAGCACCTTTGCAATAATGAAGTAGCCCCCAACAAAGCCAAGTACAAGCGGCATGTAGTAGAAGTTCTGCGCCATAACATTGCCAGGAACCGATACAAAGGTTACGCCTGATATAGAGGCGCCTATCATACCATAGGCAACAACAAACCAAGGCGCTTTCCTGTCGCCGGAGAAGAATGAATTGCTTCCCATCTTACGCGAAGTGAGCCATGAAACGAAGAACATAAGTGCTGTGTATGCTACAAACGAGAGCAGAAAAAGCCACAATGGAAACTGGTGTTGCATAATATCTCTATTTTAAATTTATATACTGCGATAGCCGTTCAATCTATCTGTTTTAATGAACCTTGAAGATCTGTCTGTTCTCTATGGCGCGGCCAAGCGTGAGTTCATCGGTATATTCAAGATCATCGCCGAACCCAACGCCACGGGCAATTGTGGTAATCTGAACATTGAAGGGTTCCAGCTTCCTGTAAAGGTAGAAAGAGGTGGTTTCACCCTCAATACCGGTACTTAAGGCAAGAATGACCTCGCTTATTCCGCCACCGGAAACACGTTCAACAAGGTGGTCGATGCTCAAATCATCGGGGCCTACGCCATCCATTGGAGATATAATGCCTCCAAGAACGTGATAGACGCCGTTGAACTGCTCGGTGTTCTCAATACTCATTACATCACGTATGCTCTCCACAACGCA
>DCHN01000076.1:27911-29872 GCA_002315995.1 Bacteroidales bacterium UBA1751
GAGCCGGCAAACTTGTCAACATTCTCCTGTGGCTGCTTGAGCAGGTGAAGGGCCATACGCAAGGCACTCTTTCGCCCTATTCCGGGAAGAGAGGCAAACTGGTCAACTGCATCTTCAAGAAGCTCGGATGTATAACCTTTTGAGAACATTGAGAGAACAAAAAATCCATTGCAACAGTATACTGAAGCAATGGATGAATCAATCTATTTTGTTGAGTTATAATAATCAACGGCAGCCCTTACTGCACCCTTCTCAAGGAGAAGAGATTTTGCCTTTTCGTAATCGGTAATGCCGGTTGCCTCCATAATCATTCTGGTACCGCGGTCAACCAACTTCTTGTTGGTAAGCTGCATATCAAAGAGTTTATTGCCCTTTACGTGACCGAGTTTGATCATTACAGATGTTGAAATCATATTGAGAATGAGTTTCTGCGCTGTACCTGATTTCATACGTGTAGAACCAGTAACAAACTCAGGACCAACCACGGCAACTACAGGGCACTCGGCAGCATCTGCAAGCGGAGAATCAGGGTTGCAGGTAATGCAGCCTGTAAGAATGCCTCTGCTTCTTGCCTCTTTTATTGCGCCAATTACGTATGGAGTTGTACCGGATGCTGCAATACCCACAACTGCGTCGTCCTTGGAAATTTTGAAAGCATCAATATCTTTCCACCCCTGCATAGGGTCATCCTCTGCATTCTCAACAGCCTTCCTAATGGCGGTATCACCACCTGCAATAAGTCCTATTACAAGATCGAACGGAGCTCCGTATGTAGGAGGAATCTCCGATGCATCGAGAATACCCATTCTTCCACTTGTACCTGCACCCAAATAGAAGAGCCTTCCACCCTTGCGCATTCTCTCAGTGATTTCATCAACAAGCTTCTCAATTTGTGGAATGCACTTCTCAACTGCATATGGAACCGTCTTATCCTCATTGTTCATTCCCTTAAGAAGATCAATGGTAGACATCTTTTCAAGATTATTGTAATTGGATGACTGTTCCGTAACTTTCATAGCCATAACCTTATATTTTTTATCTGTTAAAACGAATATTTACAAGAGCATTACTCTGCACACTTATGATACTCAATAAGACCATCAATAGGAGCCTTGAGAATAGTGCCAACCTTTACTCCAAGCTTGGAAGCAGCAGCCATGAGGTACTCCTTGTAGTAGAATGCAATTGAGCCCACAAAATTCACGTCGTAGTTCTTATAGTCGTAATGGAAGACATTTCTTGTAATGAACTGTGTGAAACTGTCCTCAATAAGAGCCTTCATGTGAGGGTCCTCCCTGAACTCAAAGATGAACGGAGAGAAACTTGCAAGGAAACGGCTTGGAACCGGCTCACGATAAACTTTTGCAACAATCTTAGGGTAATCAAGATCATATCTCTTCACAAACTCCTCCTCAATATGCTTTGGAAGAAGTCCCTTTATGAAGTCTGAAACAAGTCTTTTTCCAAGATATCCGCCTGAAGCCTCATCACCAAGAATGAATCCGCCGGCCTTTACATTCTTTGCAATATCCTTTCCGTCATAGAAGCAGCTGTTTGAACCGGTACCAATAATGCAGGCAATGCCCGGTTTGTGGCCGCAGAGGGCACGTGCTGCAGCAAGAACGTCAGATGCACAATAGCAAACAGATTTAGGAAAAACAGCCCTGAAACACTCGTTCAAAGTATTGATGATTTCATCACCAACAACACCGGCGCCATAAAAATAGACCTGCTCAACTCCATCTCCAAGAACAGAAAGAAGCTCTTTCCTGAAAATTTCAATGATATTCTCCTTTGAAACGAATACGGGATTAACACCCACCGTGTTTATTGATACAATTGTGCCATCGTCCTTTATGGCTCTCCAGTCAACCTTTGTTGAACCGCTGTCTGCAAGTAAAATCATAATATGCTAATTAATATTCTTTAACCTGCAAAGATAGTCATTTGCAACAAATAGA
>DCHN01000076.1:29918-52099 GCA_002315995.1 Bacteroidales bacterium UBA1751
AAAATCATACAAGGCTGCAGGAAAAATGATACTAATGAAACAAGATTATGACAAAATGGTAAGACACTCCTTGAGAGAATCCTCCCACTGAGGAACTTCTACACCAAAACGTGCCATGATTCTGCTCTTGTCGAGAACAGAATAAGGAGGCCTTACAACCTTGCTCGGGAACTCTGCAGAGGTGCATGGCAGAACCCTGCATTTGTGGCTCGCCAGCTCATTTATCTTTGATGCAAAATCAAACCATGAAATGGATCCCATATTGGAGTAGTGGAAAACCTCTGTGCCGGTTTTGAATGTGTCAGGCTTTAAGGAGTAGTTTTCCAATACCTTGAAAATGGTTTTAGCCAGATCAAATGCATATGTTGGAGTTCCTATTTGGTCATTCACAACCTTTATTTCCTCTTTTGTGGAGGTGAGATTGAGCATAGTCTTCACAAAGTTCTTTCCGTACGGACTATAAAGCCAGGCCGTTCTGATTATTATACCTCTGCATCCGCTCTCCTGAATAAGTTTCTCCCCTTCAAGTTTTGTAAGACCATATACTCCGGTTGGAGCGGCAGGCATATCTTCATTTGCCGGAGAATCCATAAAGTTTCCTCCAAAGACATAATCGGTTGAAATATGAATGAAAAGAGCATTATGCTTTTCACATGAACGGGCCATGTAGCCTACAGCAGTGGCATTGAGCCTCCTGCAAAGTTCCAGGTTATCTTCAGCCGCATCAACATTGGTCCAGGCCGCGCAATTCACAACGGCATCTATGGCCCTGTTGGATATAAAGGAATCAACTGCGTCAGCGTCAGTAATATCGAGCCGCTCAATACGCACACCGCCGTCACAGGCAGAATCTGCTGTATCAAAACCAACTGCATCTGTGAAATGGAATCTGTGTGATGAGTCTGCAGCAAGCACCTTCATACAATTTCCAAGTTGCCCATTGGCACCAGTAACAAGAATATTCATAAATAATCGACTTAGAAATTGCAAAAATACGCATTGTAACAAACTCAATCAAGCAAGCATTTCATATATTTGCTCTCTGAAACCAAAAATCACTTTATGAAGCGAACTCTTCTTTATGTTGCCACTGCAACAATTTGCCTTGCAACAATGCTATCGTGCAAGAATAAAACCAATGAACTTACACAGGAACAGGTTCAAGAGCAGAAACTGGCAGTGGCCGATTCCGTACTATCTCTTATAGATACGCTTGAGATTGAATTTGTAAATAAATCAGATAACGGCTTCAGAGTTTCCGACCTGTTTGCTTTGACCGATGCAGAGAAGTTGGTAAAACCGGATTATCTCCTTGACCCCTCTGCAGCAAATACCCTCTTTACAAGAAGACAGAAAATTAATGCCCTGGCCTACTACACATTGGAGTATGGTATCAGAGAGGCATACGGTATGCCTCTTGACGATGTAAACAAGGCTATAACAAAACTCTCAGTAGATGTGGATGTTCCAATAGACCTTGACTATTTGCGCAGTGACGCTGCAGAATCACTCAAAGTCCAAAGGGTATATGAAATGTGCAGGGAGAAGGGAGATATTGCAGCCTTCTGGCAATACCAATGTGCCTTTATTTTCCACACAGACTATATCATTGCATGCAATCCAAAACTGTATATTCCAAAAATATCAGAAGAGGGGTTGCAACAATTCAATCACAGGCTTGAATATGTTACCAATGCCGCAACTGCCCTCGCACCTTACGATAAAGATATGGAATCTTTGCTATTGGAGATAAAGTCGTGGGATTTGCTGGTAGATGAAACCGAATGGGATGAAGCCTTTGCCAGTGACATATCAACAGCACAATTCTACATAAAGAACAAGAAGGCCATTATTGAGAGGCGCAACAGAATGATTGAGGAATAAGAGCCACAAACGCTGTTCAGTGCAGATTCCAGAAGTGATCAACCGGGCCGTGTCCGTGACCTATCCGGTATTTTGCTCCGGAAGCAATTGCATTTGCAATGTACTCCTTTGCTTTTCGCGCCGCCATATCAAGTGAAAGGCCCTGAGCCAAATACGATGCAAAAGCCGATGAGAGCGTACAGCCCGTTCCGTGGGTATTATTTGTTTTGATACACTGCGATGGCAACTCGATTGACTTCTCCACCACTGCATTGTAGAAAATATCCGTAAGGAGCATCACTCCATTCAGGAAATCACTTTCCGAGCTCTCCGCAATTTCCGCAGAAACGGATGAAGCTCCTTTTGCAGAATCCGAACCAGATTTCCTATCCTGCGCATCCAATGCAATGTGACCGGCCTTCATAAGAACTGAAACCTTATGTGAAGCGGTGGAGAACCTCTCCGAAAGTTCAACAGCCATCTCCCTCAAAGCCTGCACCTGTGCATCCTCATACATCATTCCGCACCCCGCCGATAGTTGTATCTTGTGCCCGGCAAGTATCTCTGCCTCAGGAATATTCGGAGTAATGACCGACGCCATTGGAATAAGTTCACTAACAAGGGTATCTACAGCACTCTCCTCTATGAGCCTGTGGCCGCTGGTTGAAACCATTACCGGATCGAGGACGATATTATGCACACTGTATTTGACAAGCATCTCCTTTATTCCAATAATGAGCTCGGAGCTATGAAGCATGCCTATTTTAACGGCATCGGCACCGATATCTGAAAGAACTGCATCAATCTGTCCTTTGACTATGTCAACCGGAACAGGAGAAACCGCCCTGACGCCAACAGTATTCTGAACGGTTACAGCAGTAATGGCACTGGCGGCATAACTGCCGGTTGCACTTATTGCCTTGATATCTGCCTGGATGCCGGCCCCACCAACGGAGTCGCTTCCCGCAATAGTTAGAACTATAGGATATCTCATATTTGAAATTTTATGTTCGGGTTAAGAATCTGTTTAAAAATGGCTGAAGCCTGAATAATCTCTATTGCTGCCGCACCACTCTATATCAACGCCGGAAGCAGTGGCCTCATTCTCACACACTCTTCCAATAACGTGATGCTCCAAATCTATTTCAGCATCCGGCCTGCAGGTAAAGAGAAGTTCATAATCCTCTCCACCAGCCACTGCAAGTTCAACAGGATCCCAACCGAACTCAACACATACCGATTTCATTTGCGATGATACAGGAATTCTCTCAACATCAACAACAGCCTTCAGATTTGTTCCGCTTTTGCGTGAAGACTCCTCCAGAATATGCTTCAAGTCGGAAGCAATGCCATCTGAAATATCCATCATGGCACCAATACCTTTTGTTGAGGCAAGAGCAAGGCCCTCATTAATCCTTGGCTCGGGCAGGTAGTGCTTTCTCAAAAGATACTTCTCGTTTTCACCACTTTGGCAGCCACTTTCAGCAGTTCTCCTTTCAAGAAGTATTTTTAGGCCTGCGGCACTGTTGCCAAGAGGACCGGTAACACAAACAAGGTCTCCCGGAAGGGCACCGGAGCGAAGAACGGCACACGAGCCGAAGCCTGGAAGATGAGTGTATGTGGCACCCACAATGTCTGATGACACTGAGGCAGTTTCTCCAAGAATGGTGACATTAATGCAAAACTTGTCCGGTGACGATGTGGTATCGCCGCCAAGCAGAGCCACTCCATATTTATCAGATATATCCCTGTATCCGCGCAGGAACTCATCCATCCACTTATTACCCTTTTTATGGATTCTGGAAGGAACTGCAATTGAAAGAAATGTTGCAACAGGTTTTCCTCCCATTCCGGCAATGTCACTTATATTAACAGCAGCAGATTTCCATCCCAACTGAAATGGAGTAATTCCTAAAGGCGAATCATCATCAAGAATGAAATGCACTCCCTCTACCAGCAAATCGCAACTTACAAGAGTTTGTTTCCCAGATACCTGAGGAATAATTGCACAGTCATCACCTATGCCGAGCATTCCCTGCGGAGTTGGAAAAGCGTTTTTGATTTTGTTGATAAGTGAGAATTCTCCAAAATTTTCAGTAGATTCACCCTGGAGGATATTAGTTACGTGACTACTCTTATCAGCTGCAGAGTTGACCTCCTTCAATATTTCGGCAGATGCATCACACGGGGACTCTGCGGCAACAATTGCGCTTACAACTGCAATACCATCAGCTCCTTGTTCAATTACAGACCGCGCAGTTTTAATATTCATTCCTCCAATTCCAACAGTAGGATGTAAAGAAACTTCCACCGCCGTGCGCAGACCATCAAGTCCAAATGGAGAAGAGGTATCAGTTTTTGTAGGTGTAGAGAAAACAGGTGATATTCCAATATAGTCAACATCAAGTTCATTGGCAGCAGCAACCTGCTCCATATTCTCAACAGAGAGTCCAATAATCTTGTTGGGACCAAGAATCTTCCTTGCAATATGATATGGCATATCGCTCTGCCCTATATGAACGCCATCTGCATCAATTGCAAGTGCAACATCTACGCGGTCGTTTACAATGAGCGGAACACCGTATGGTTTAAGAAGATTCTTCAATCTATTTCCATACTCTATAAATTCCTTTGTATCAAGATGTTTTTCACGCAACTGTACCATTGTAACGCCACCTTTCACCGCCTGCTCAACCATCTCCTCCATGCTCCTTCCAGAAGGAAGAAGATCACGGTCTGTAACAAGATAAAGTCTCAAACACTCACTATTCATCATCAAATTTCCTATACTTTTTAAAGCAAACTGTATTTTAATCTATCGGCCAGGTTGGCAGCTGACACGGTTGAGAGCACATCAAGAAAATGCATTTGGAAGGTGCCGGTTCCCCCTCCTGATGCAATGGTTCTTTCATGCGCCATTTCACCGGCAGTCCCCATAAGAGCCATAGCACTAGCTGCGGCCTCAAGTGCTTCTCCTTCAGCTGTTACAGCAAGAAAGGCAGCGGTAATTGCACTGGCCGTGCAGCCCATTGCTGTAATCTTAGGCATGAACAGACTCCCGTTTTCAATTGAAATGGTGCTGGTACCATTGGTTATGTAATCTGTCTCACCGCTCACAGATACAATGGAACCTGTAACCCTTGCAAGCGCTTTTGCCTGTTCTATTACTTCTCCACTTGAAATAGTAGAGTCAACGCCCTTGCCAAGAGAGTCGCATCCTTCTTGATTATTGCCGCCGGCTATTAAGTAATTATGCCCGTATAGTGAAAGGACCTCAGATGCATTTGCACGAATCACAGATGGAGAGTATGAACGTATGAGGTCAACCGCAGTATTGCTTCTGATGCTGCTTGCTCCTGCTCCTACAGGGTCCAGTACCCAAGGAATATTGTTGCACTGGGCTTGCTCAGCGGCAGTGAACATAGCATCAACCATATACCTTTCAATACAGCCGATGTTCATGACCAATGATGATGAAATTGAAGATATCTCTGCCATCTCCTCCTTTTCAAATGACATTAGAGGAGTGGCACCAATTGCAAGAAGTGCATTGGCACTAGGATTCATTGCAACATAATTGGTAATGTTGTGTACAAGAGGATTACGCTCCCTTATAGCATTAACAGCTACAGTAAAAGATTCTCTACTGAACATTGTAATAATATTACTGAATGCAAAGGGGGAAGCTCTTCCCTACGTCGGCATTATCCGCATCAGGTTAAAGGGTATAATCTCAGCCGTCTCCGGCACCCCCAGGCATTGTGAATTACGATGCAAAAATAGTATTCCCTGCATCAAAAACAAAAAACGGCCACAAAAAGGGGTAGTTTTGTGGCCGTTTGGGGTCTCGGAAGGTGATTTGGCCACAAAAAGGGGTAGTTTTGTGACCATTTTGCTATTCTATTGGAAGTTCAAACGGGAAGAATGGAAGGCCCTCCACGCTCTTGAGATTGCCAGGAACGAAGTCTCCCCAACCGTACCTCACACACTTCACCTCTTCCGGCTTGTTGCACTTGATTATCATCTTACCACCATGCTTGAAATCAATTTGAGATACAGGAACAATATCTCCATTTATGTAGCACAATTCAAGGGCAGTTATGCCAACGTAGCGATTAACGCCCTTTTCGCAATTCCTGAACTCTATACACAAAACAGAATCAGCATTATCGGCATTGCCAGGATTCTCAGCTTTTGCAGCACTCTTCCCTTTCTCAATCTTCTCAACGTACGCCTTCACCGCCTCGGGTGACTTGCAGGCCAATCTGCTGAAGCCATAGTTGTTGTGAAGGGCAAAGAATGCAAGCCTGTCTCCCACCGCCTTCTTCTGGCATGGATGTATATTGTTGATTTCATAATCGTAAACCAGATCATTGGTGCAAACAATATCGCAGTTTGGAATATTTCTTGCCGCAGATAGCTGAGCACGCCTTAGCAGCTGCGCATCTCCACTATAGAATCCAAGTTCTATGCAGGGCGCTATCTCTACGGTATAGAAAGGCATTTTGCACTCCGTATCACCCCAATCCCTGCGCCAAATTGCTACCATATCCTCCAATCTCTGTGCGTATGTGGAGTCAGCATGAACATTACTGCATCCCTGATACCAGATGAATCCCTTAGCAGTATATCCATGAACAGGCCACATAATACCGTTATAAGAGGTGTAAGGAGCCCAAGGACTCTTTATATTGACATCATTCTCTTCCCACTTTTCGTTAGAGTATTTTCTGATCTGCTCCTTTGGTATCCAAGCCTCAACCCTTGTAGCACCACGGGCAATAGTAACAATGCCAACAGGTACGTCAAGGGCAGAGTTGAGTTTGAGAGCATAAAAGAATGCAGTGGCGCTCATATCTGGAATGGTTGAAGCGTCAGCCTTCTGCCAACCGGCAGACTCAGCAACATCATTGAGCGGAGTATAGCTGGGGGTTATACCAACAGTGAACATCCTCACCTTGTCATGCATTGGCGCCGCACTCAAGTAATCCAGCGCGTTCTCAACAGGAATATTGGTCCAACCCCTCATTGGCATCTCCATATTGCTCTGACCTGCCGCTATCCACACCTCACCAATAAGAACATCCTTTATTACAATTGAAGAACCATCACCCACCAGGGATATAGTGTAATTTCTGTATGACGCCTCCGGCGTTGAAACATTCACACGCCACACACCCGTTGAATCTGTTTCCGCTACATATGATGCAAAATCCCAATCGGTTTTAACATAAATCTTGGAACCCGGGGTTGCATGCCCCCACACAACCGGCTTGCTCAACTGCTGAAGAACCATACCATTGCTGCACGGCTCTTTCAAGGTTATTTCAGCATAAGATGTCAAAGAAAAAAGTGACAGGAAAAGAAGTGAACAAAGAAAATTTTTCATGATCAACTATTTCACAAAGAAGTCAACAACCTCTTTCATAAGAGCTGCCTGCTCCTTGCAGCAAGGAATGGTTTCAAACGGGAATCCAAATGCCACAACCTTATAGTTGCCCCTGAATGCCGTAGCACAAGGGACGTTGTTTCCATAACGGAAAATGACGTTGGCACCCTGGCCGCAGGCATTTATTCCATCAGGTGACTCAACAGCGTATATTCTGCTGTTGAACTCCTGTGTGAAGTGGTATGACCCCTTGAAGCCGTACGGATTGCCAGCATACTTCAATGTTCCTGTAACGGTTGCATAATCTGTAAGCCAGCTGTAGTGGAGAACATCCTTTGCAAAGGCCTTGCCCTCATCGGTTACACTGTAGCTGTCCCAAAGGTCAGTTGCAATGTTGGCGCCTGATACCATTATGTTGCCACCGGCAGATGCATAAGCCCTGATCTTCTCCTGAAGTGCAACAGGGAAGGTTTCATACTTGTTAGCTACCTTGCCGTTACCCATCATTGTCTGTGCCTGCTTGCCAAGAATAATGTCAACCATAAAGTAATCCTTCATAATATCATCACTTTGTGCAGCTGCCAATGAAGAGGATGCAAATGAAATTCCAGCATCCAAAAGAGCCTTGCCATGAGCATATACAAAATCGAATGTGTTGCCGGCAATTACATCATCGGCCTTGTCATCATAACAAGCACCGAAGCCAGCAGAATCATCATCCATCCAAGGAATAACCCTTCTGTACTCATACTGACTACCAATGTATGATATATCATATTTGTATGGAACACCAAAATCCTTCCTGTCGTAGAAACCGGCCATTGTTGTATCATTCTGGAAGAAGTATGGAGCACTCAATCTTGTGAATCCGTTAACCACAAGAGCCATCTTGCGCTCTGTAATGTTCTGCTTCTTTGATGCAATTCCAACAGCAAGAACCTCAGATGGGAAGCTCTTGCCGCCCTCGTTGAGAGCCTCTACCTTAAATGAGTATATCTTACCCTCCTCAAGCCCCTTGAAATCGAACTCAGGTGAATCAACAACAACTCCATTGTCAAAAGCATTGTCATTGATACGGGTATATACAATGTACTGTTTAGCAACTGCCGTTGGCTCAAGAGGGTCAATAACAGGTTTCCATGTTAGATGTGCGCCACCATCTGCTGTAAGTTCAGCTCTGAAATCAGATACAGGAAGTGGAGTAATAACATACGGAACCTTGTATCTTACACTGAGGAACTTTACCATACCCTTGTAAATTGCACGGCTTACAGTCATCCTGAACTCAGGGTTAAGACCATATTTCAAATCGGCAAAGTTCTGATGGCTGAGGAACTCAAGCAGCATGGCTGGAACCTCAGGAGTTCTTGACTCTGAGTATGAACGGTCCCAAAGGCCTCTTCTGCTCCAGGCAGGCTCATACAGAGCACGCACGTCCCTGACAATCTCAGTCTGAACAATATCGGCATATTCACGTCCAAGGAGTCTGTCCTCACCATTTGCATATGTACCCTTGTCGTTTGAATATCGTGTGTAAATAGAGAGTGTACCAACAATTGAATCGCTTCTGAATGTACCGGCATCTGTATGGAATGCAAAGGAGAGGTCAAGCGGAATATTGTAACCAGGCATCTTAGGAGCCTTTGAAGATCCACCAACAAGAGCATTTATCCAACGTCCGCGAGATGTGTAATCATCCTGATAGTCATTGACATTTCCTGTAGAAGAGTAAATTGAATCAACGAATCCGCTCCACTGAAGCCAGTAACGTGAGCCCTCGGTAAACCTTGGCATTCCACTGGTTACAGCCTCCATTTCGTATGGAAGAACAGAGGTTGAGTTGCGCGCCATGTTTCCCATTCCGCCGCCGAACTTCACTGCATCGGCAGTCACAACAAATTTCGATGCATTTTTGCTATCGACCAGGTTGGTCAGGAAGACACCTTGCGAGTCTGAATTTGCGTCAAAGAGGAAGGTTCCAAGGAAGACCCACATTCCTCCTGCCATACGCTGGTTCACTTTGAAACTCTTGCTGCCGCCTTTGAATTTAACAACATACGTTGCCGCATCGGTGCTGTTTGGCAGTGTGGCGTAAGATACGTAAACGCCGTACTCGCCGCCCTTCTTGAACTTAGGGAGCCAGCAGGCAACAGATGCATTCCCATTGGAAGCGCCCGCATCCTTGCCATATATCATTTTAGCACTGCGATAGCTTCCCGCCTTGAATGGGTTCTGCCCGAACTCCCATACACGCTGAGAATTGGCAAAGCCTTCAGAGGCACCCTCCTGCCAAGGCTGAAGTGCAGAGACTTCGGTGTAATTGCCGGCATTCTCGCATCCTTCGTATGATGGGTTGTTGTCAACTATTACTTCGCACTTGTTGATATCCCTCTCACGCGGAAGAAGCACAACAGCACCTGCATTCTCAAGCATAGGAACAAGGAATGGAACAACATAGCTCTGGGTGTAAAGATCCTCAACAGTCTCAAGCAGTTTGGCTCTCTGCCACTCCCAACGCTGGAGCTTGTTCTCAAAATAGAAACCGTGACTCTGCCACATTCCAATATGCCTACCGTTCAACCCCTTGGTAATTTTATAAGGAAGTTCCTGCTCCTGAACAAGCGGAGTGACTTCACTCTTGCTCTTCTTTGAAGGGTTATATACCGGCTGATTACCATTTGCATCCAGAGAGCTGTAATATGCGCTCTTCATCTTCTCAATTGGAGCATTGTTTATCCAGATTTCAATATCCTTCCCAGGGAAATATGGGGCCATGATTTCATACATACCCTTAACGGTTTCATCTCTGTAAGGATAGTCGTTCGAGAGGTCTGAAAGGTGTACTCTGTAAACCTTCTTTACCTTCTGGATCTTTTTGATATATACAGGCACCCTTATTGATGCAAGCGGAGCAAGATACTCCTTCAACTTGGCCGATAGTTCAACCATAGCGGAATCCTGCATTGGATTACCGCTGGTTTTCATTTCAATAAGCGGAGCTGATGCACTTCCATCGTAAACGAATGAAAGTAAAGATACCAAAAGCGCAATTAAAAATTTCGATTTCATATTAATGATATTTGTTTAATTTTCAATTATTTACTCTGCAAACTTCATCTCGTTGAAGAGATATTCGGCATGGCCGATCTCCTTTATTATAAAGAGGATGTAACGCACATCAACGCAGATGTTGCGGCATATCTCAGGGTCAAAGTTATAGTCGCTCATTGTACCCTCCCAAACGCGGTCAAAGTTTATGCCCAGCAAGTAGCCGTCAGCACTTATTACCGGACTGCCTGAGTTTCCGCCTGAAGTATGGTTTGTTGCAATGAAGCATACAGGCTGGTTATCATACCCTCCTTTTGCGTATATATCTCTCAGAGACTGAGGAATATTATAGTCGAAGATATTAGGGTTATCCTTCTGCATAATGCCCTTGAGGGTTGATACTGGAAGGTACTCGATACCATCTGCAGGAGAGAATCCTTTAACCTTTCCATACGCAACTCTGAGTGTACGGTTTGCATCCGGATAGAAGCTCTTTCCGCTCTCGAATGCCATTTGCCCTCTCATATAGAGCCTGTAGCAGAGGGTAATATCCTTCATAAGCTCATTTTCCTTTTTTCTCAGTTCTCCTCTCCAGCTGTTAATTACCTTGTACATTTCAAAGGCGGGGTCGTTCTCTATCTTTGCGCTCTCTTTCTCAGTAAGGGAATAAACTATCGACTGGGTGAGGAAAAGGGAGTTATTGTAAATTGCATCACACCACTTCTCAACGCCACCATACTTCTGCAACATCTCCTTATAGGCGGCAGGTTTCATTTCATCTGAAACATTTGCATTGAAGAGTTCGAGAAGTGCCTTGAAGCAATCGCGGTCTATTGGAGCATAATAGTCTTTGTAGAAGGCATCTATCTCAGCGCGCGATGGAAGGCTGGTTGTGAATGAAGTAGAAGCCACTGATTTTGACTGAACAGCTTTTGCAAAGGAGTATGCGAACTTAGGGAGTTCAATTGCCGCAACAGTTTCAGTTGAGTACTCGTATGCAAAGTGGTACTTGTTGTACTCTTTGTAGAGTTCATGAAGCTTTTCGGTAACCCCCTCAAACTCGCTGCCCTTTGCCCATTTCTCAAATTCAGCTTCATATTTCTGCTTCTTTGCAACACTCTTCAGTTTTATAAGGCCTTTTGATTCTCCCTGCCACTTCTTCCAGGCATTTGCCACACTGGCCTTCTTGGCCGAATACTGAATTCTCACCTTCTGGCTCTGATTCATATACTTGATGAAAATATTGAGCCTTGCTGTTCTGGCCTCAACCTTTGCAGGATCCGATACCTCGGCAACATACTTCACCTCATCGGAGATGACATACTCTTTGGTTGAAGCGGGACACCCGTAAATGAATGTAAAATCTCCCTCTTTTGCACCTGCTCTGGATATTGTGAACGAGCGTTTCGGGGTATATGGAATATTCTCCTCTGAATAGTCTGCTGGCATGTTGTCCTTGCCGGCATATATTCTGAAAATTGAGAAGTCACCTGTATGGCGCGGCCACATCCAGTTGTCGGTTTCACCGCCGAACTTGCCAATTGATGAAGGAGGTGCAGCTACAAGGCGGATATCTCTGTAAACCCTGAATACAAAGAGATAATACTTGTTGCTATAGAAGAGCGCCTCTACCCTGGCAGTAAGACCTTTGTTTTCGGGAGCAAGTCCAACCGCTTTACGTTCTATGATTTTAATATTGTTCCTTACAATGGAGTCTCTTGCAGCCTCGCCCATAGATGGGTGCCACCCTTTGAGGACTTCATCTGTTACGTCATCCATTCTCTCTAGAAAAGATACCGTGAGTCCCTTTGCCGGAAGCTCCTCACTCCTGTTCATTGCCCAGAAACCATCTTTCAGGTAGTCGTGCTCAACACTGCTGAGCTTCTGAATATGACTGTATCCGCAATGGTGGTTGGTAAAGAGAAGACCCTCATCCGAAACGATTTCACCGGTACAGCCACCACCAAAGAGCACAACAGCATCCTTGAGAGAAGCCTTGTTTACACTGTAGATATCCTCCGCGCTGAGTTTGAAGCCCTTCTGCTGCATATCCTCTATGCGCTGCGACACAAGCATAGGAAGCCACATTCCCTCGTCCGCCATAAGCGGCTGAAGTGCTCCTACCGAAAGAATAATTGATAAAAGTAATTTCTTCATATTATGACTATGTTATTTCTCAACGAGTTCAACCTGGAAAATGAGAGGCCAGTTCTTGCCGGTAAGGTAGATTTTTCTATCGCTCTGGTTGAAAGCAATACCATTGAGGACATCTGTTCCACTCTTGAAAAGCTCTTTTTTCAGGAGGCCTTTGCAGTCAATGACTCCCTCCACAAAACCATTCTTGGGGTTGATAATTACAATATTGTCTGTAGTGTAGACATTGGCCCAGATTTTTCCATCTATCATTTCAAGTTCATTGAGATATTTCACAGGCTTGCCCTTGAAGGTGACCATGACCTTTGACTTGATCTTGAAGCCATTTGGGTCAATGTTGTAAATGAATGCGGAACCGTCTGACATGAAGAGAGACTTTCCGTCTGTTGTCAGCCCCCACCCTTCATTTTTGTTGTAATATTCGCCCGTTTTCTTGAAGCTTTTGGCATCAAGTACAAAAACCTTGTGCTCCAGCCAGGTAAGAATATAGATTTTGCCGCTTAGTTCAACCGCGCCCTCCGCAAAGATTTTACTCGGAAATTTCATAAGAGAAGTCTCCTTCAGGGTAATGCTTTGGGTGCATTTGCCGGATGACGCATGAGTCTTGGAATTAGAAGAAGAATCTGATGATTTTGAAGCAGAATCTTTAGATTTTGATACATCAAAAGATAATAACTTGAACTCGGACTTACCATACTGGCCGGCGCTCTCGTAGAGTACTCCGTTCATAAAAAAGAGCCCCTGTGTGTAAGAGTTCCTGCTATGAGGAAGTTCCCTTACGACTTTTACTTTGTATTGTTTTGGAGCAGAGGCACTTTGAGCAATGAGCCGCTGCTGAGGAAGCAACAGGAGAATTGCAATGAAAATATGTAGTATAATGCGCATTATAGAATCAAAGAGTGATTACCAACAAAGATAGGTAAAATTTGTATCTTTGCGCCCGGCGGGCGGTTTCATCGCGCAAAGAAATTTGTGAGGAAAGTCCGGGCAGGATAGAGCTCTCTGCTGTGGAAAGCACAGATAGGTGAAAGCTTATGTCAGGGGTAACAGAAAATAACCGCCCAAGAATTCCGTTCTGAAAGGAACGGGGCTGTTCTGAAAAGATCAGATTCTTTGGTAAGGGTGAAAATGTGGGGCAAGAGCCCACGTTTGCATGCAGCGATGTATGCGAAGTATTCCTCCAGAGCCTGCAAGGTCATGTATATCAGCATATAAGGGCTGCTCGTCCTTTGCTGAGGGGTAGACTGCGACAGATAAATGATGAAAGGAAGGGGCATGCGCCCCTTTTACAGAACTCGGCTTATACGCCCGCCTTTTTTCTTATTGGGGCTGCGCCCCAAACCCCCTTGTTCCAAGCGCTCCCGGGCTATACCGTAATGACACAAAAAATAAACGGCCACAAATCACACCCTTTTTGTGGCCAAATGGAACTCTGTAATGTCAGACGGCAAGTTCAAGGAAGACCAGCGTAACGAAACCAAGAATCAGGGAGTAGGTGGCAACCTTCTGGTAACCGTGGGCATGAGTTTCTGGAATCATCTCATCGCTTACAACGTAGAGCATTGCACCACCGGCCATGGAGAGCATCACAGGAAGAAGAATTGAGGAGATTGCGCCAATGCCAAAACCTATCCAAACCCCAATAACCTCGAGCAACGCTATCGCAAGTGAAATAAAGAAAGTTCTTAAACGGCTGACTCCTGCAAGCAGCAGGGGTGCAATTACCACCATGCCTTCCGGGATATTCTGCAGAGCAATACCAAAAGTCACAGCCCAAGCATCGGAGGTTTCGGCGGCATTGAAACCAACTCCTGCCGCAATACCCTCGGGAAGTTTGTGCAACGCAATGGCCATTACAAAAAGGAGGACATTGTTCAACGACGAGTTGTGCTTGTGAACATCAGCATCAAAACCGGTAAGCATATGAAGGTGCGGTGTTACAAGGTCAAGCAGATTGAGAAAAAGCATTCCCAAAATAACACCTGTAAGTATGAGCCACCATCCACTGAGACCGGCCGATTCCGCTGCCGGAACAATTAGACCTATTGTTGAGGCCGCAAGCATGACACCAGCGCAATAACCAAGCACGGCATCATTCCATTTGTGCGGCAACGCCTTTACAATGAATCCCAACACGCTACCTATTATTGTAGCAATGGCCAGACCGGCCGCACTTATCCAAACCTGTTGCATACTACCAAACCTTGGCGATAGAGTAAATAACTCTACCTCTATAAAGCTGAGGCAAAAATAGAAAATTTTGCAGCACGATTGAATTTTTCATACTTTTGAGTGAGTTTTCATAAATGAAAATCGTATTGGAAAATATAAATCAGAATATATCAAGACAATGGAAAAGTTCAACTTTGCAAATCTTCCCACTAAAATAGAGAAGCTTGAGAGATTCTCAAAGGAGATGGGAGCAAACATCTACATCAAAAGAGACGACCAGACCGGTTCGGAATTTTCAGGAAACAAGATAAGGAAACTTGAGTACAGCGTAAAGGAAGCCGTTGAACAGAACTGCAACCTGCTTATTACCTGCGGCGGAATACAGAGCAACCACTGCCGCGCAACTGTTGCAATTGCAACAAAGATGGGCATGAAGAGCGCCGTTCTTCTCAGGATTTCCGAGCAGCCGCCTGTAACAGGAAACTATTTTCTTGACAAACTTATGGGAGCTGACGTAAAATTCTGCACACGGGAGGAGTACAGCAAGAAGCGCGGTGAAATAATGAAGGCTATGGCCGCAGAGTATGCAAAGCAGGGATACAGGCCTTACATCATTCCAGAAGGAGCTTCAAACGAGGTTGGAACAATGGGCTACTTCAATGCCATGAAGGAAATAGCACTTCAGGAGAAAGAACTTGGAATCAAGTTCGATACAGTTGTATGTGCAACAGGAAGCGGTGGAACATATGCAGGCCTCTATCTTGCAAACGAACTCTACTGCCTTGGAAAGAGAGTTCTTGGCTTCTGCGTATGCGATGATGTAAATTATTTCACCGAAATAGCGCATAGAATAGCAACCGGAGCAATGGAGCGTTACTTCTCTCCTGAGGAGAAGGCTCTTGCCAACAAGGTTATAGGAAAAGACGGTCTCAATGTCAAAGGCATTGAGTTCTGCGACGGATATGTAGGAATAGGCTATGCTTTAAGCCGCCCGGAAGAGCTTGAGTTCATAAAGAAAATAGCACGTCTGGAGGGGCTTGTTCTTGATCCTGTATATACCGGCAAAGCAATGTACGGCGTATATAATGAGCTTCAGAAGGGTGGAATCCTGAACGACCACGTTGGAACAGGCAAGAACATTCTCTTTATTCACACAGGTGGAATGTATGGCCTCTTCCCGGTTAGCGAGACATTCGTCTGGTAATTGGAATCCGAGTCTGTTTTTGCTACCAATTATAAACCAGAAGATTAGATAATATTGGGAATGCAATGGCTCTGAAGCAAAAGAATTTTCAAAAAAAATAATTGAAAATAAATTTGCACATTCATAAAAAAGCACTACTTTTGCAATCCCAAACGATGACTCGCTAGCTCAGTTGGTAGAGCACTTGACTCTTAATCAAGGGGTCGTGGGTTCGACCCCCACGCGGGTCACAGAAGAAACCGCTTCCGCGAGGATGCGGTTTTTTTAATGATACAAGAAATCATAACACATATAATGAAACAGATAAACAGTAAAGTAACCTACATTGGTGTTGACGACCTTAAAGTTGACATCTTTGAGAACCAGTACAATGTTCCAGACGGAATTTCCTACAACTCATATCTCATAAAGGATGAAAAGGTTGCCATAATGGACACCACAGATGATACAACAGCTCAGGAGTGGAAGAACAATCTGAAAGAGGCGCTTGAAGGAAGAACACCTGACTACCTTATAGTTCATCACATGGAGCCGGACCACGCCTCACTCATAGGATGGGCGCTTGAAGAGTATCCATCAATGACAATGGTAGCCAGCGCCAAAGCAATCCAGATGGCGGGTCAGTTCTTTGAAACTAATCTGGAGGGAAGAACATTGGCAGTAAAGGAGGGCGATACACTGCAGTTGGGCGAGCACTCACTGACATTTGTAGGAGCTCCAATGATTCACTGGCCAGAGGTTATTGTATCATTTGACACTGCAGACGGAGCACTCTACTCATCTGACGCATTCGGAAAATTCGGAGCCCTTTGCAAGTGCGGATTCTACGGCAACGAAGATAAGGATTGGGTAAGCGAGGCAAGAAGATACTTCCTCAACATTGTTGGAAAATACGGCGTTCAGGTTCAGGGACTTCTCAAGAAGACCGCAGCCCTTGACATCAAGTCCATAAGGCCGCTTCATGGACCTATTTTAAATGAGGAGTTCGGAAAATACATTGCCCTTTATGACACATGGTCAAAATATGAACCTGAAGAGGAGGGCGTTTTCATTGCTTGCGCATCCATTCACGGAGGTACATTGGAGGCCTCTGAGTATCTTGCAGAGATTCTGAAAAAGAAAGGAGCAAAGAGTGTTGTGCTTTCCGATATCTGCCGTTCAGATTTTGCAGAGGATGTTGCCCAGGCATTCCGCTTCTCAAAGATGGTTGTAGCAGCCTCTTCGTACGATGCAGGTCTGTTCACCCCAATGTATAACTTCCTTCACAGACTGCAGATCAAAAACTTCAGCAACAGAAAAGTTGCTATGGTTGAAAACGGATCTTGGGCTCCAAGCGCAGGCAAGGAGATGAAGGCAATGCTTGAGGCAATGAAGAACATCTCCATTATTGAGCCAATGGTTACCATAAAAAGCAGGATGAAAGAGGCGGACAAAGCATCTCTTGAAGCTCTTGCTGAAGAGATATTAAGATAATGAAAGGAAATCAGCCAGAATGGGCAAGAAAAAGATTCCAAGCACATACGTAATAATATTTATACTGCTGGTGATATGCGCAATTCTCACCTGGATAATTCCAGGAGGTGAATTCGTGACATCACCCGCCGGTGAGGTATCATTCAGAAGCATTGAATCATCTCCCCAGAGCTGGCAGATTCTTACATCAATATACGATGGCTTTGTAAAGCAGAGTGGAATCATACTCTTCATTCTTGTTGTTGGTGGAGCCTTCCAGCTTCTCAACTCAACCGGGGCGGTAGATTGGGGAATATCATCATTCATCAGAAGAGCCGGCGGACACAGCAACATCATTCTGGCAGCCATTGCAATACTCTTCTCTGCAGCCGGAGCAATATTCGGAATGAGCGAGGAGACAATTCCATTTGTTGGTCTCGTTCTACCGCTGATGCTCTCAATGGGCTACAACAACATAACCGCAGTACTGGTTGTTTATGTCTCGGCCAATATTGGATTTTCATCCGCATTTCTCAATCCATTCACAACCGGAATAGCACAGGAAATGGCCTCCCTCCCACTCTTCTCCGGAATGGGATACAGGATCTTCTGTTGGCTACTTTTCACTGCACTGACTACTCTCTTCATAACCATTTACGCATCAAGAATAAAGAGGTCGCGTGCAGGAGAAGTTGGAAGTGAAGCTATCGCAAGTGGAAAAGAAAACAGCGAAGGATGCACAGACAACGCCAAACACACAAAGCATAAGGCAATTCTATTGCTGCTCGGAGTTTCGGTTGTAGCGCTGGTAATAGGTGTAATAGAGTACCAATGGTATATTGCTGAGATTTCGGCACTCTTCCTTGCAATGGGAATAGCAAGCGGAATAGCCGCCGGATATGATGCCAACAAAATCTCAGACGAGTTCATAAAGGGAGCAAAGGATATACTATCGGCAGCGTTTGTGGTTGGTATGGCATCGGGAATAATAATCATTCTCCAGAACGGAAAGATTCTTGACACCATTCTTTACGCCACCCAAAGCAGCTTGGGAGAGAGCGGAAAGATTGGCTCACTGAGTGCAATGTATGGAATAGAGGCATTCATAAATCTATTCCTTCCAAGCGCAACGGCAAAGGCGGCAATTACAATACCAATTCTTGCCCCATTCTCCGACATGATAGGAGTCAGCCGCCAGGCACTGGTTCTCGCATTCCAGTTCGGCGACGGATTCACCAACATGATAACCCCGACTTCAGGCGTACTTCTCGCCGCATTGGCAATGGCTAAGGTTGAATACACAAAATGGTTCCATTTCATCTGGAAATGGGTGGTGCTCCTACTCATTCTGGGCCTGCTTCTTCTGATTCCAACCGTACTCTTTGAAATTCCAGGATTCTGATTGCCATAAATCCCAAGCTTTTATGTAAGTTTGTATTGTTGAATCAGATTTACCATGACAAGAACAATACGAAGCCTGCAAATTGCATTTATTGCCCTGCTTCTGTGTAACCTCTTCTCCTTCAAGGCAACAGGAGCAACAGAAAAGAGAGAATACTCCGGAGAAATCATCACCTTTACAATAGACAACTCACAAATATACCCAGGCACTACCAGGGAGATAGCTGTTTATGTGCCTAAAGTCTACACCGGAATGTATCCAGCCTGCCTGCTTGTGAGAATGGACGGCCTGAGCAGCAGCATCTATTCAGATATTGACAAGCTGATTGCCCAGAAGAAGATGCCCGTTACCATTGCCGTTGGTGTGAAACCAGGCAGAATATACAGCAACGGAACGGCAACACGCTATAACCGCAGCAACGAATTCGACCGCACCGACGGCAAATTCGCCACCTTCCTTGAAAAAGAGGTGCTTCCGCGCGTTGAAAAGCTCACCACAAGCGACGGCCGAAGAGTAATCATATCCTCTTCCACCTGCGATAGAGCCATAACAGGCGTCTCAAGCGGTGCCATTGCAGCCTTTGCAGCCGCCTGGAACCGTCCCGACATGTTCAGCAGAATTTACAGTGTAATTGGAACCTATATGCCGTTCAGAGGCGGTGACCAGTTCCCAGGCATAATAAGGAAAACCGAACCAAAAGCGTTGAGAATATATATTCAGGACAATGACAACGACAGTTGGAATCCGCTCTTTGGAAGCTGGTTTGAAGAGAACCAGAGAATGTACAACGCACTCAAGTTTGCCGGATATGATGTTGTGTGCCAGTGGAACAAAGGCGGTCACGACGGCAGCAACGGCTTAAAGCAGTTCTGCAAGGCAATGGAGTGGCTGTGGAGAGACTATCCGAAGAGTGTTGAAAAAGGAGAAACGGAGAACAGCGCAATAAAAAGCATAGTGATTCCAGGAGAGGAGTGGAAAGGCATATCGGAGATGGTATATGGTGAGGTGGCTCAAATGATGGTTACAGAATCCATGTCATCAGCTGCAAAAGGCAAAGTTGAAGAGAAGCAATTATCTACGGCAATATATCCTGGCGGCTCAATGAGGGCCACACTAAAAAAAGAGGGTGACAGATGGATAAGCCACTGGACTCTGGGGAGCAATGGTGAATACACAAACTGTCAGGAGTTCTACGCACTTCACGCTGGCGCATACGGGCCAATGGTTTATGATTGCAAAGGCTACCTGTACGTTGCAACGGAAATAGGAATAGAGATATGCGACCACAATGGCAGAGTAAGAGGAATACTCTCCTACCCTGCAAGACAATTCTACGGTTCTACAGTGAGCAGATGCAACAAAATCTATTTCAAGGGAGATGAACTGTATATAGAGTTTGAAGGTACACTCTTCCACAGAAAATTGAAGGTATCGGGATTCGAAGACGCATACAGTGTTCCAACTCCGGCAAAGGAGAATGAAGGGTGATTTATGAGAAGAATATTTGAGAAATTGAATTGGGGGAAAGGAGTCACCTACGTAATAGGGCATACGGCGCCCGATACTGACACCGTTTGCTCCGCAATAACATACGCCAATCTTATGAGAGAGCTTGGCTACAACTGCAAGGCAGCAGTAGCGGGCAAACCAAACAAAGAGACACAATACATTCTCGAAAGATTCAAGGTAGAGGCTCCTCAAACATTGGAAGATGCCACAGGATGCAGAGTAATTCTAATGGACCACAGCGAATACGCACAGGCTGTTCATGGAGCACCGCAGGCAAGGATTCTTCAGGTAATAGACCACCATGGAATAGGCAATATAACTGAATCACACTCTGTTATATACCGTTCCCTTCCAATAGGCGCCACATGCACAATAGTATATCAATGCTATAAGGAGTTCGGGGTTGGCATAAGCAAAGAGAGTGCATCACTCCTTATTGCAGGAATACTCTCTGACACGAACTGTTTCACAAAGGCATCTACTACATTCATTGATCTGGATGCAGTATCGGAACTCTCTGAAATTGCCGGTCTGGAAGATTTGCACGAACTCTACAAGGAGATGGAGAGGGCAACAACAGATTATTCCGGAATGAGTGACGGGGAGATATTCCTCAACAATATGAAAAACTACAGCATAGGTGAAATCAGAATTGCCATTGGAAGTATTGACGTTCCTGAAATGAACGATGCAGAGCCTGGCCTGGATGAAAAGGAGATGGAGTTCATTGACAGGATGCACGCAGTAATGCCGCAAATAATGAAGGAACTGAACCTCGATTTCATTTTTGCCAAGATTGACAACCACCGCGAGAATGCAACATACATACTTCACTACGGCAAAGAGTCTGATGAGATTGTAAAAAGAGCGTTTATTGCCTCAGCAGGAGAAGATGGTGTTTCCGCTGCAGAGATACCAGTGGAGGAGGCAATTGACAAAGCGCATGAGGGAGAAGTTCATCTCGAGAGAAAAATATGCGGAGAGTACATAAAGTTCACCCCTACAGTCAACAGAAAATTTTTCGTACTGCCAAGAATTACAGAGGCCATAAAGCAAAAAATGGCTAATTTTGCCTGATAGAAGAAAATACGCAATTGAAATCCAAATAATAGAATCTTATGAGAAGAATATCATCAATAATAGTTCTGCTTGCTCTTTCAGCAATCTGTTTCAGCTGCAACAACAAACCTGAAGTGGCAAAAGGGCCATTCTGCTACTCAAAGGAGAGTGGAACCGTTGAATTTGACGGATGTAAAGTGAAGGGTATGATTCCTTCCACACTCACAAGATTCTTTATTGAAACAGAAGGGTTTGAGCAGGTTAACCTGCCGGATTCCACAGACAATGGAATCCTTGAATTCAAGGGTAAATTCATGGATTATGAAGGTTGCAGTGCATACGCAATATACAAGAGCTTCTACGCTGGCAACACCGTAGAGGAGATTGAGATATTCCTTCCTGAAACAAAGGATTGGAACAGGGTCAAGAATCAGTACTTTGCAATGAAGGATATTCTTTCAAACGAATTTGGAAGTCCCAAAAGATGCAATGAAATAATAACCGAATCAGATTTTGAGAAGAAGCATCCGGACACCACACGGCCTATTCTTGCACTCAAGGAGGGAAGATGCATCTACACCTCAATATTCATGGCTCCAGACGGAACAATTGTCACACTGGCAATAACATATATTCCGCACACAAAGGCATCAGTTGAAATCTCACTGAATTTCTAAGGAGTTTACACGAGGCACCTTTAGAGGAAAAGGATGGTCCATACAACGAACCTTCCAACCTTTCCTATGAGCATAAGAAAAAGAGACCAGAAGGCCGGAGTCTTATAGAAGCCAAGTGCCAGTGCAATTACATCACCTACAACAGGCACCCAGGTAAGCAGCGCCATCCATACGCCGTATCGGTCGAGATATCTTTTCTGTTTCTCAAGAGTCTCGGGCTTTACCCTGAACCACTTCTCTATCCACTCCCAC
>DCHN01000076.1:52178-71062 GCA_002315995.1 Bacteroidales bacterium UBA1751
GCACTGCCAACAACAAGACACTCAACAGGAGATTTGGTAATGAGCAAAACCGCCACATAGAGTGCGTCTGAAGAGAACGGCACAATAGTGGCGGCAAGAAAACATCCTATGAAGAGGCCAAGCAGGCCAAGGTTTTCCAGACCGAACATTGCTCAAGATTTGCTTGAGGCAAAATTAAGCAAAAAGGATGCTGCTCACAACAAATTGAGAAGCTGTTTTTCAAAACAGACCTAAAACATACCCCTATAAACTTTATCCCATTCAATTGTGTTGCAGTATCCGCACAGTCCGGAACTCCTTGCGCTGTAAGCATACCAGAAGCCACCGGTATTTGCAATGTTTCCGTAAGATGGAACAACCAGATTGTGTCCCTCAAAGTGTAGTTTCGGAGCATTTTTGCCATTGAAGGTGAATGAAGAGTTGTAATACTCCCCGCCACTTGAAGACCACTCAATAAAATCATACTCTTTCCCTACGACAAACGTCACATCATAATCTATAGTGATGCCGGTATGAGTATCCTGTTCACCCGAATAATGATACTTGGTACCATTGTACTTGTAATCAAATTGGAGTGAGGAGACAAGAGACTCCGATATCTCAGAAAGAGGGTGCTTAACGCATCTTACCATAAGTTCATCACAATAATGATATTTGTACTTCCCCTCTGAATCACGTGAATCGGTCTTTATATAACTGATTATATAGATTCTCTCAACGAACTTGAAATCAACGGAACACTTTGCATGGGCATCTGTAAAATCGGAAGCAGTACCGGCAGTTCCATCAGGTTTAATGTATGTCATATCAGAAAAATCATTATTGAGGGAGAAAAGAAGCCTGTAATGTCCATTGGTTTGTGTACCCGGGCTCTTGTAGGTAAAGGTACAATTCTCTCTGTTCCAGATCACCTCTGACTCCAGAGGTGCCTCCACAGGAGTGGAAGCGGTGCCGCTTACACCGCTTGAACTTAAATCCCTGAACCATTTCAAATCAACCGCCGCATTTTCAGAAACATCAATGAGTTTGGGCGAATTGTGGTATTTGTCCGAGGCATTCATATATACCACCTGCTCAGAGATACAGGAGACCAAAGGAGATTCAATGGCATAGCTAATTGTCTGCGAAATATCATGACCCGATATTGAGACCTTTATGCTACCGCTGTTCAACTGGCTGTTATAATCATTGAAATATTTTGATCTGAAAGATATTGTATTTCCAACAACTCCCGGAGTAGAAAACTTCTGAGAGGAGGACGAAAAGGAGGATGAATTGTTGGAAAAGGCAAAAGAAAGCGCCATATTTGAAGCATGGGCCGGAGATATGGAGTAATCAACATCCTCCGAATACCCGGCTTTGAAAGAAAGGGAGTACTTGTTGAGATTGAGGGCAAGCTGCGTCACCTGGCACTGAAGAGAAGCGCTCTTGTCACCTATTATAACCTTAAGAAGTGAATTACCTAAACCCAAGGCTCTTACCTTCACTCCGGTTCGCGTTACCGATACAATCTCAACAAAATCACTCCCGGAAATTGTCTCTGCCGTGGGAATCTCCCCCACCGGCGCTGAAAAATCGCTATATGGTATCTCCACGGTTTCTCCATCTGAGGCTGAAGCAAACCACATAGGCACAATATCATCCTTGAAACCTATTTTATATGGAACAGGCGGTTCCAAATCAACTTTGAAAGCTGCAGATGAAGATTTGGATGTTCCATCGGTAGAGGCTACGGAAATGGAACCGCTTCCACTTTTAATTCCATAGACAAGATACGGCCCCAGGTTATTCTCCATTGAGTTGATCTGTTCAACAGAGAGTGAACTGCCGGTAGAAGGGTTTGTAAATGAAATCAAATCATAAGGCGAAACACTCCAGAGAAGATGTCTGCTGGAAACATCGGCAGGTTCAATATGTGCCTCTACAGATGTAGTATCTTTACTTTTGAGCAGCGAAGAGCCCAACGAAAGATCAAGTCCCGTAGCAAGTGTCTTTATGTCGTCTCTTACAACACGCCACGAAATGTCATCGACACTGCCCTCGCCCGAAAACTTTACCGTAATGATATAGTTGCTGTTGCGATCTATGGAAAAATCGGAACAGCTTCTGCCCGGATATAGTCTGTAGCTTATATTTCCCCTTTTTCTGGGAGAGGAATATGATCCTGAAAGTGTCAGATATGTACAAATGCTCTCATATGGGCTGCCGGATGGAAAGAATTTGGTTGAATTGGAGGTATTTCCCGGAAGCAGTTCTCCCTGAATGTTTTCATAACAGTAGAGGTCAACCATATCATTCGGGGTGAATGGACCGTTCACTGTAGCCGTAGAGATACAGGAGTAGTGGCTCCCGGCACTGTTGTCCTTGAAATATTTCACTCTTGATGGAACATTTGAGAGTGAAATGGTGGAAAAAGAGAGGAGCACATCGCTGTTCAGTTCAGATATGTCAAAGCAGAGACTTATCCTGCTGACCAGCCGTTTAAAGGAGATTGAGGCTGAAAAGCCATCCTGACCATACACAAGAGAGGAGACTCCTGACATTATAAGACGCGGAGCATTGTCAACCTCACTTATAAGTGTTCCCTCAGAGATGTTATTGTAATACTCATTCAGAATATTCTCCTCTTTCAGAGGGACGGATGAAAGCGCTCTGTCATTGGCAATGGCATACAAAGTGTACTTTCCCTTCGGATTGAGCATAAGAAGAGAGGATTTGTCGTCGCCTGCCTCCCATCTGCCGGAAGAGACATATCCCCCCTCTGAATCATAAATGTAATAATCGAACCATTCAACTGCATCGTCACAGCCGGAATAACTTGAGTGCTGATATGAAGATGCTTTGGAGAGATGTCCACCGGTAACATTGAAAGAGAAATTTACCATAGTGGGAATCACCTGCTCACCATTGCCGGCACTCAATTGCTCGTGTGAATCCTCTGTCTTGCCGCAACATATAAGGAGCAGGAGCAAAGCTGTAAATAAAGGGAAATGTTTCATGTGCGTTTCATCATTATATCAAAATAATAGCGTTCCGCCCGGAACATCCTGCCACGGGCAGATATCAACACTGCTGCAGTTGAACGAAGGGTCCAGCCAGAGCACTACGTCATCCAGATTGTCTTTGTCAACGTCATAGCCATACCGGTTCAAATAGATCCATAACGGTAGAGTGTATTTATGGCCATCGCCTATTATGACTTCAATAAAAAGTGAGTCGTCAACCTTGCCACGAAGAATATTGAAAACAGATGTAATGGATTGGTCATCATTGAAATCAACAGAAAGAGGTATAGTTACATTGCCCCAATGTGGAGTTCCTGAAACGTGGTACGAAAGAAGACTCTGATGAAGGGCCAGGCCAATACCAGCTTCAGATGAAGAGGTTCCATCCATATGCAGGTAAATTGTAGAGTAATCCTTTTTCAGAGCCAATTTGTACATTATGCTGTCACGCCTGGTATCCGAACAGAGGTTATCGGACCACAATCTGTCTGTTACAACCATATACCTGCTTACAAGTATTGTATCGGAATGAAGACCTGCAAGATTGGAAGCAATGATATTGCCCCATATATAAAGCCTGGTAGCGGCAGAGCGTCTGACATCCATCCGGTAGTCGGAAGTGAACTCTTTCCTGGCTATCTTCAGTGGAGAGTCATAAAAACCCTTCTCATCATAGCGCCAAATGTAAAGGTTAGATACGGTTTCAGGCACATCAGAGAGGTCAAGAATAACTCTGCAAGGGCACTCACTCCTATCCTCAAAAATGCCGGAGCACGCAGAGAGAGAAGAGAGAAGCAAAAGCATCATATATGGGACAATCCTATTCATCTAACAAGAATATTAGAAATTCACAGTTGTTGCAGGTACAAGAGTCCAGTCATCAACAGATACAGTTACTGAGAGCGTTCCGAATTCAATTGGCTCGTTAGGATCCAATGAACCGCTCTTGCTTATTACAACCGAGAGTTCGTATGATTTGTTTCGCTCTATTCCCTGTTTGTTCCCTTTTCCTGAAACAAATCCGTAATTGTCTCTGTTTATATTCATTGGATAGTAATACTTGATGCCATTGATCTCACCCTCAATTACAAGTCGTGTGAAGTAATCATCAGCACTCTTGTTTTCAGAGGCAATGGTATTCTCAAAGGCATAGAAGTACCTTGACGTGCTGTTTCCGGTATCATTTACGCTGTCGGCAATGCTTTCATCCAACATACCGCTCATTGAGAGTTGCGAACAATCTGATGAGACATACTTTTTCAAATTGTACATCAAAGGTGAAGTTGCATCGGAACCGTTCCATAAAAGTTTGTTTGCATGTACATTAATCAAGTAGGCTTTAACGTTGTTGAGTGTACATGAAGCAAGAGGAGTTCCGGCAAAAGCGGTCTTAACGCTGGCCAGTTTGATTCTTGAGACCATTCTGCTTACCGTAACGGTCAAATCGGTAGTGGTCTGAAGAGTGACGTCAGAAGAGCCTGTCATAACGAAATTCTTCAGATTCTCATCCTTAAGAAGTGAGAGCTGAGTCTTGAAACTGTCAAGAGTAAGAACATCGCTGAAATTGTTGTCATTATGGCTGTTGCAAATTACATAGACACTTTTGTTTCCGGTAGTGGCAGTAATTTCCAAGCCCTTCATTCCGCCTGAAAGGTCAGAGGATGTGAACTTCTTATAGAACTCAAGCTGGCCGTTATCGGCTGATGTTCCTGTATTCCTGAAGATGAACACTTCAAGTTTGGTAACCGTGTTGTCATCTGACTGTACGCCATGTCCGGTTCCGGATGCCTTTGTCTGTTGGCCCTCACCAACAACGTTCAGAATAAGTTTTGCCGGTACTGGCGCTTGATCGTTTTTTTGTTGCAGAGCACTCTCTGATTCCGTTTTTGAACACGCAGTTGAAAGCAATACGGCAACTGCAAGTGTAGCTGACAAGAATTTTTTCATTTTAAATGGATTTTAAGATTAATAATTGTTTTCATTATTGAGGTATACATCAAAATTGCAGTAATTGTATGGTGAGCCGGAGAGCCTGCGGACCACCTCATTGGTTGACATTCCGTTGAAACGGGTGAAATCGAAATATTTCCATGATTCCAGGAAACTTGGCATAAGAACAGCCTGAATCGTACACAAAAAGTTATCAGCTCCAATTGATGCAGGAAGACGGAACGTCTTGTCAAGAGAGAGAATACCCTCAGGCGTGAGAGTGAGCGCTCCCTTACTGTTGTCCTTTAATCCCACGGAGGAGTATGAGCCATTAAGGCTGGTTGCAACTGTGGTGTTGGCTATATCTCCCATCCCCCAAACAACAATATCAGAACCTTGAAGAGCGCAACAGCGAGATTTCAGATATATGGTAGAGCCCTTTGATATATATATCCTGTTCTCTCCACTATTTGTTCTGAAAATCATATTGTCATAAGTCCCAGCCGAAATCAAACGGTTCATTCTCACTTTAACTCTTACATCCTGAACAACAGAGGTGACACCTCTCTCGTATCCCGCGCTCTCGAGCATATCCAAATCATAGGATGTGGGAGTAATGTCTGTTGGAAAAAGGTTCAGATGAATGGAAATGGAATACTCCGCAAGAGTATCGAGAATACCTGTATCTGAATTCAGAGTACCAAGGTTATCATACCTTAAAGGCACGCCTTCCACAAATGAAAAGGTGTAATTGTCCAGGTCAGATGGTACACCGTTCAAATCGCTCTCAATGAAGCTGTTCCATGCGCAGTTATCGTTCTCACACTGAATGGAGGAGAGCGATATGAATGAGGCATCTTCCGGCTCATACCCCGCTATGCTTACAACAACGCGTTGAAGGTCATTTATCTCTACTTCCGACCCAGAACTTGAACTGGAACTGGAGCCGGAACCCACGCCCACTTCAACTCCATTGACCAGAAGATGAAGAGCATTTACAGGCTTTGCCTGAGTATCATTCACCACCACATGAAGAATACCGGCCATTTCACCGCAATGCAGAGCAACCCTTGACCAGCCGCTTCTCCTGCCTATAATGGTTCCATCATTGAGCAGAGTTATTGATTCCTCTCCCGAAAGAATGCTCCATCTCATATCAAGAGTATCCTCATCAACTCCAATCACTTCACCTCTACCCCTCTCCAAATAACCCAGATGAAGAGTGTCTGTTGAAAAGCAGAGTCTGTAAGCCTCAGGCACCTGATCAAGTATCTGACTTTTGCTGCATGAAAGGGTACAGCATAATAGAGTGAGTGAGAGAGTGAATCTCCAATGATATTCCAAATAGCTCTTCATATTATCACCTTTTAATAAGATTGATCACCGATTATATCCAACAGCACTCTGGCCTCAGGGTCGAGATTTGCCCTGAAACGCATGTGACCATCCTGCTCAATGCTCCTTTTCAGAAAGGCTGCTGCGTCATCCATATTCCCCATACGCGCAACTGCAATGGCAAGCAAATAGTTTCGTTTTGATCCGTCGGGAAGATTCAGAAGAATCTCCTTTGCCGTGGCATTATAATCGAGACTGAGGGCTGCAAGCGCCGAATTTATGTCTGAATAACTCCTCAGCACCGACATAGCCCTCTTGTAATCACGGTCAGAGAGCGCCTCAACTCCGCTCATATAGTATCTGTCAATAACCGATGTATGAATAGTATCCTTTACCATATCCTTACGGCTCAGGTCAAACTGTATTCTTACCCTTCTGAGCTGAGGCAAAATATCTGCTGCAATAATTCTGTATAATGGAGAGGATTTAAGAAGAGACTTCCTGTTTTCAACATCAGCCTCGTTTGAAAGATTGTACGCCAATCTATTCATGGCATCACTCTCCTGCACAAGAAGCTTGTAAAGCCCATCCCAATCTTCAGCTCCTGATTCGCATCTCACCTCAGGAAGAAGGATCTTCTCAACCTTCATCACATTTGTTGTAATATCCCATGAGATACTCTTGAGACTGTCGGCAATATTTCTGCACTGGCTGGAAATGTAATCTCTGACACATTCAGCTCTACCACGACCAAGCATGCGGTTCAGTTTTGAGGAACCCTCAGGAGAGCAGAAAGATGTTATGGAAATGGAGTCTATGGCAAACTCGCCCCTCTCCAGAATACTCCTTATTCTGCTTTTCAGAATGGAGAGTTCTCGGGAATTACTCTCTGCCTTCATATCAAGCTGCGCGCTCGCAACCGCAAACATCAACTTTGCATCGTAACTCTCATGCTCCTGCCTGTAAACTATACTGTCGACATACTTCACCGACAAATCGGCCAATGACGAGAGAGAACTTACATAGAAGGTCACGGTGTCTGACGATGGAATTGCATAATTCTCCTTTTCATAGTTCCAGAGGGAACCATGCATTGTGAGTTCTATTCTTTTAATCTGGTCAAACGAGGTTATCCGTTGTGAATAGTGGTATACCAAATTGCCGCCAGCATCGTTGCCCACAACTGAATCAAGCCTTATCCCACCCGGTGGATAGGGATTCTTCACATACCTGCTGTACGCCTGCGGAATGTTCTTTCTGCGTCTGCGGTTGTTCCACATCCTAACCTTTCTCACATAGTGTTCATACGCAGTTTCCGACCAGTCGTAACGTTGTATGTAAACCTCCAGAAGATGTTTGTAGCGCAAATCCAGAGATGAGTCGGCAAGAATGGAGGAGAGATACTCCTGATATGAACGGTACCCCTTTATTTGCCTGTTTCTGTACTCCTCACCGGTTATATATATGGACTCCAGAGCCTCATCGTTGCCAAGATAATGAAGCACAGGCTCCAACCTGAGCTGCCACTCCCTGTTTATGAAGTCTGAAGGAACGGAGACGTTGAACCCAAGCTCAATTACACCGCACCTCTCGGCCACATTCCTGAATTTTGCCTCAACACGTACAGCATCCAACAAATAGTTCCCGTTAGGATCAGATTCGGCAATTGCCCTCTCCTCATCATTCAAATCATCGGCAGAATTTCCCTTGTTGGATTTTGATGAACTTACAGAGTAATCCTTGGTAGCCGAAGTGACCTCCTCTCCCTGAGGTATGCTGAGACCTATTCCAGCTCCACTCTGCACAGCATAACGCATAGAGTGAGAACACCCTATAATAAGAGCAATTGAGAGAATTGAAATGAATATGTCCAATAAGAAACGCTTCATATATCAATTAGAAGAGATAGCTTAGTTGAATTAGAATATTGTTGGGTTCAACATGAATTTTCTTCCCTTTATCTTTGAGTACGCCGCATGTGGGGCAGGAATATTCGCTGTAGCGGCAAGGACCGGCCATTACTCCGGCACCAAAATCAAGATTGATATGTTTTGCGAGCATATAGCTGTAACCTACTCCAACCTGAAGACCATAGAAATCTCCCTCCCAGTTTCTCTCTGAAAGCCAATTGCTTCTGTTGAAGCGCATGAAACCCGCACCGGCGCCAAAGAACCAACCTGAAAAGGTGTGCCATGTCCATAACCTTACGCCTGCATTGAAAGCAATTTGCCTGTTGCGTCGTATATCATCACCGCTTCCAAACTCAAACGGCGAGTACTTGGCATTAAAATAGAGTGAAACCCTTCTTGAGAGCTCAGCCCCGGCCTCGGCATTAATTACGGCAAGGCTTGCCAGATCTACAGCATTTACAGAGATGCTAGTACCATAAAGTTCCTCAACATTGTCCTGGGCTATGAGCGTTTGCGCAGCGCCCGTCAGGAGCACAAACAGAAGAGAAAGTGAAGCCGCATATATCCTTCCGCACATATCTGAAAAAATTTGTTGAGGCAAAAGTATTGCGTCATTTTCCGGCAAATGGTACAAAACCGCAAAACCTTTCAGATTGTCGCAAAAACGGCATTTTGAAAATTTTCAGAGCAATGAAAATTGAATAAAAAGAGGGAAAAAGGAGATTTGGGAAAAGAGTGATGTAAGAATTTTAATATGCGCAAGTATATGATTATATTAGCAAACAAAAATCATATTTATGGAGTTTCTCAGGGGTGTAGCAAAAGTATTCGCAGATTCAGTATCTGAAGAGGAGATAAGAGGGAGCGTTGAGGCGTTCAGCGGAAAGATTTTCGTCTTCCCAAGCAGACGATCTTCCAAGTTCTTCATTAAATATCTGGGTGAATGCTGGGCTCAGAGGTTCTCAAAACCTATGCTCACTCCCCAGGTGTGCACCATATCAGACCTCTTCTCAAAGATGGGCGGTCTGGAAACGGTTGATCCTGTTGAAGCCTCCATACTTCTCTACAGAGAGTATGTAAGGCTCTCCGGTTCGCAGGAGAGTTTCGATGACTTTCTCAGGTGGGGAGAGGTCCTTCTGGCAGATTTCAATGACATAGACAACTATCTCATTGACTCCAACTCAATCTTCACCAACATAAAGGACCTCAAGGAGCTCGACGGTGACCTTTCGTACCTGTCAGACTCCCAAATTGAAGCAATTAAACGCTTCTGGAGCAGTTTCCACATACGTTCCAAAAAGAGCATAAGCCAAAAGGAGGACTCAATTGACATCAAAAAGGAGTTCACCAAGGTCTGGATGATTCTTCCTCAGTTATATGCTGACTTCAAGAGCGTTCTTCTCGAGAAGGGGAAGGGCTATAACGGAATGATTTACAGAAGCGTTGCTGAAAGAATAGCAAACGGAGAGAGGTGCTGGGAAACAGATGGAAGATTCCAACAGAATGAAGAGAAGATCTCAGAGTATGTATTCATTGGATTCAACGCTCCCAACAAATGCGAAGAGGCGCTTCTGGAAGCAATGAAAAGGGAGGGATGCGGAGACTTCTATTGGGATTTTGTATCTCCTCTGGTTCGTTGCAAGGAGAACAAAGCGAGCCTATGGGTTGAGAGTCTTGAAAAGAGATTTCCGGCAAAACATCCCGAATATTTGGAATACATAAAGATAGAGGAGGGATACCAGCCTGAGATTAAGGTAATTGCAGTACCTGGGGCAGTTCAGCAGGCTGAACTTGCAGGAGAGATTCTTGGAAGAGTAAAAGATGTTGACCATTTCAACACTGCAGTAATCCTTCCACAGGAAGAGATGCTATTCCCGCTTCTTAACAACATACCTGTGGAGTATGACTCGGTAAACGTTTCCATGGGATACCCTATGAAGCTCACCCCGCTTGGTGCATTCACAGAAAAGATAATTCTTCTGTTCAAAGGAATGAACGGAGGAAAATTCTACCATAAGGATGTAAAGGCCGTTCTCCTCAGCGACTGCATTAAGAGTGTTCTCTCAAAAGAGGTTGAGTCCATTCTGGGAAGTATTGTAAAGAGAAATCTGATTTACATCTCCCGGAATGAGATTCTTGAAATGATTGATACCCTTTGGGAGAGACCGATTGAATGGCCAGAGACGAAAAGTGGAAAAGAGCTGCTGAAATGCATATTTTCGGTAAATGCTGCCACCTGGCAGGATATTGCCCACTGGCAGATAGAGATTCTCAAATCACTGGACCTGATATCGGACAAGACTTCAAAGGAGTTCATAGCGTTGCAGTACAAGGCAATTGAGAAGATTCTTGAATATGATGGAATGGAGGAGATTTCCATACAGACCTTCTTCAGAATGGAGATGTCGCTGCTGGACCAGATAACAGTTCCCTTCATGGGAGAACCTCTGCGCGGATTGCAGGTTGTAGGACCACTTGAGACACGTGCTCTGGACTTTGATAATCTTATAATACTGAACGTAAACGAAGGGGTGTATCCAAAGGCATATTCAAACAACAGCTTCATTCCATATCTGCTCCGCAAAGGTTTCGGTCTGCCAACCTTTGAATTGGCAGATGCCGTTGCCGCATACCACTTCTACAGGGGAATCTATCGCAGTAAAAAAATATGGTTGTTGTATGACACGCGCACAGAGGGCACAAGGAGCGGCGAGGTAAGCAGGTTCGTAAAGCAGCTCAAATACCACCACAATGTTTCAATAGAGGAGATAACGGTACAGAACGCCTCATTGAATGGGAAGATGGAGGAGAGCATAGAAGTGGTCAAGAGCGAGGAGATTGTGGCCAGGCTCAAGGAGAGATTCATTGTTGGAGAGAGTGAAGATACCAAGGCGTTTTCAGCATCGAGCCTGATAAACTATATGTTCTGTCCGCTGAAGTTCTATTTGAACAATGTTTTGGAGATTCAGGAGGAAGAGGATATTGAGGAGGGAATGGAAGCAAATACCTTTGGAACCATTTTCCATGACACAATGGAGAATATTTATTCTCCTTTCAAGGGAAAAGTGGTTAACAGAAGTGACCTTGAAAAGCTTCTTTCAGATATTGACAACCAGGAGGGCACAGTCCAAAGAATACTTCTGAAGCAGTTTGAAAAACAGAAGTTCGGGGAGCCAAAAGGGCAGAACTATATCTCATTCAAGGTTCTGCTGAAATGCATTGAACTTACTTTGAAGCAGGATGCCGGAATCCTGGAGGGTTCACTCTTCTCAACTCCTTTCACATATCTCGACGGTGAAAAGAAACTGGAGTTTGATTTTGAGGTAAACGATACTCTTAAGATAAGGCTGAAGGCCAAAATAGACAGGCTTGACTCAAAAGAGGGGAATTTGAGAGTATCGGATTACAAGACAGGATTTGTTGATACAATAACCAAGGAAGAAGGCAACAATCTGCCATACTCCCTCTTTCCTTCCGCTCAAAAGGAGTTCTCGCACAAAGTATGGTTCCAGCTCTTCTTCTATGCAATGGTGCTGCTTGAAGAGAAAATAATGGAGAAGGAAAGCATAGAGGCGGCAGTTTATAAAGTCAAGAGCATAATGAATTCACCTGTTTCCGCAAGGTCAATAACAAAGGATGAGATTCTGCTCTTCAGAGAAAAGCTGAAGGAGATCATAATGGAGATATTCAACCCCAATATTCCATTCCATCAGGCGCAGGAGGGCTCCAGACAATGCGAACATTGCATGTTCAGGAGTATATGTAAAAGATAATGCAATGGACCCGAGCATGAAATTTTGACAGCATGAATAATCTTAAGATATACAAAGCATCCGCAGGGAGCGGAAAAACATATACTCTGGCAAAAGAGTACATATCAACACTTCTTGAGAGCAACGACCCCCAGGAGTACAGGCATACTCTTGCCGTGACCTTTACAAACAAGGCCACCGAGGAGATGAAGAGCAGAATAATAAAAGAGCTGCACATACTGGCCACAAACCCGGCAAAATCCCAGTTTGTAACAGAGAAGAAGGACCCTATCTGTGACAGCAAACCGGAAACAATGGAAAAAGTACGCGAGAAGTCCGGAAGGATTCTCACCGCCCTGCTCAACGACTACTCTTCATTCAACGTCTGTACAATAGACAAGTTCTTTCAGGGTATAATGCGCAGCTTTGCCAAAGAGTTCGGGCAGCACTACAAGTACAACATTGAACTTGACGAGAAGGGCAGCCTTGAAAGGGCCATTGACAGAATGTACTCTGAGCTTGACAGGGAGGAGAGCAGAGAGGTGCTGAACTGGCTTGTTGACTATGCCATTTCAAAGGTTGAGAGTTCAGGCGGATGGAACATAAAGGGTGAAATCAACGACATATCCCAGATATTGCTTAAGGAGACCTTTGCACAATACGCCTCAACATCACAGACTCCTTCAGAGAGAATGCTCAAGATTAAGAAGTTGCAAGGAGAATTTGCAAAGTGCAGAGCTGATTTTGAAAGCAAGGCCAAAAGAATTGCAGTCAATGCCACAAAGAGAATTGCCGCAAACAATCTTGAACTCGAAGATTTCAAGTACGGCAAAAACTCCGGATTTTCCCAATTCTACAAGATTCTTGAAAATAAGAAGAGAGAGGTGCCACAACCAGGGAACAGATTCCTCAAGCTTGATGACATAACCACCTGGGGTAAAAAGGTCGATGACTTTACAGCTCTTGCCCAAAGCGGCCTGATGCAGGATATAACTGATCTGCAGGAACTTTATGAAAAAGATTACAGAAGATACGCAACGGCCGTAATCCTTGAAAAATACGCCTTTGCATGGGGCGTTCTTGGCATGGTGAGAAGCTATTTGAACCAGTGGTGTGCAGATAACAACATTGTACTGCTGAGTGAATCATCCAATCTGCTCAACAGAATAATTGACGGATCACAGACACCATTCATATACGAGAAGGTTGGAACATACATAAGGCACTTTATGCTTGACGAATTCCAGGATACGTCAACATTGCAGTGGAAAAACTTCATTCCTCTGCTTGAAGAGAGCATTTCAAACGGCAAAAACAATCTTATAGTAGGAGATGTAAAACAGAGCATCTACAGATGGAGAAATTCCAACTGGACCATTCTTGGAAAAGAGGTTGACAAAGTCTTTGACGGATACATTGACCAGCATATTCTGGAAGAGAACTTCAGAAGCAACAAAAACGTCATTGATTTCAACAACAGATTCTTCACCTACTTCTCACAGAACATAGAGGATATAGTGGAGGGGGATGCAGATGGCAAGAAGGGCGAAATTGAAAAGATGTATTCAGACTGCGCCCAAAGAGCTGGCAGAGAGAGAGAGTCCAACGGATATGTGGAGATATCAATTCACAGTAATGTAAAGGAGAATCAGCAGGAGTACTGCAATGCAGTAGTGAAGAGGGTGCAGATGCTTATTGACAAGGGGTATCAACCTTGCCAGATAGGAATACTTACCTGGAAGAACAAGGAGGGCGAAATGGTTGCCAAGGCGCTTATGGAGCACGGAATTGGAGTTGCCACAGTTGGAACTCTCACCCTTGGAAGCAACGCGGCTGTATGCAGTGTAATTGACTCACTCAAGTCAATAGAGCAGAACAACGATGCAATGCGCAAGGCAAAACTTGCCATAGAGGGAAACGGCCAGTGCGGAATCCTCAGCCAGGAAGATATAGAAGCTTATAAGGAACTTCCGCTGTACCAAATGGCAGAAGCAATTATAAGAAACACTCTGCCCAATGATGGAAAACGTGAATCACAGTTCCTTTGCGCACTGCTTGATTCAATAATAGAGTACTCCTTCAAATATGGTGGATCGCTACAGGAGTTTCTGAAGTGGTGGGAGGAGGCAGGCCAGAATCAGACCATATCCTCCTCATTGGAGAAGAGTGCCGTAAACATTGTAACAATACACAAGTCAAAAGGGTTGGCATACGATGCTGTAATTGTTCCATTCTTTGAATGGGATCTGAATCCCGGAACAAGGAGCAGCATCTGGAGCAGCCAAGCTTCGGAATCATTCGGATACGACCAGCCGGTTAATGTAAGTTGCTCAAAAGCACTTGCCCAGACCCTTTTTGACCAGGATTACCAGAGAGAGATTACCGAGCACAAAGCGGATATAATCAATATGGCATACGTGGCTTTCACAAGGGCAAAAAGCGCACTTATGGTTATGTGTCAATATGAAGATGAAGAGTCAAATGGAAAGAATTCATCAAAAGTGTTGACAAGCAGCTTACTTCGCAAATTCATTGAAGAGAACGAATTGCTCGATGCATCAAACGGAGACAGACTCGATTTCAGGAGTAAAGACGACACCTTCTCCCTTGGAGAAATAAGCGCCCCGGGCAGTGACGAGAAGAGTGATGATGAAAAGATTGAAGCAATAGAATCTCCATTCTCCATTCCGTTTGATTCTCATAGAAGGAAAACAGCCCTCACCACCGGCTCAATAAACGACGAGGAGATATCACTCAAGGAGATGGGTATTCAGATGCACGATGCCTTTGCAACTATTGAGTATCTTGAAGATATAGAATCAATTGAGGGCGAAGAGACAAGAAATGCAGTTATGGAAGCGGTTGAATCGGTGAAAGATTATGGCTGGTTCTGGAGCAGAAAGGAGTTGAACGGCCGCAGTGTGGTGAACGAGAGGTCAATAATTACACCTGAAGGAGAAGTATTCCGCCCCGACAGAATTATTCTCTATAAGAATGAGACCGGAGAGAACTGCGCAACTGTTGTTGATTACAAGTTCGGCCACTACAAAGGCACAAATCCAAAATATGTCAGCCAGGTTCAAGGCTATATGAACCTTCTCAAAGAGACAGGATGCAAAGAGGTCACAGGATACCTCTGGTATGTGAACTCAACCGTTGAAGAGGTCAAACTGAACTGAAACCAACAAGCTGTTACCAGAGTATGTCAGAAAGCTGTTTGATTATGTATGGAGCATAGCGCTCTTCGTATAGAATCTGGTAAACGGCCTCTGCAATTGGCATATCTATTCTGAACTCCTTGTTGATCTCATATATGCTCTTAACGGCATAATAGCCCTCGGCAACCATGTTCATTTCAAACTGGGCGCTCTTTACAGAGTAGCCCTTTCCAATCATGCTTCCGAGGGTACGGTTCCTGCTGAACTGCGAATAGCAGGTAACCAGAAGGTCTCCGAGATAAGCAGATGTGGTGAGCACCCTTTCAGGGTCAGGATGCGTGGCATTGAGGAATTCGGCAATCTCATGATATGCATTTGTAATGAGCACAGACATGAAATTGTCTCCGTAACCCAGGGCATGGCATATACCGCATGCAACAGCATATATGTTCTTGAGTGCTGCCGTATATTCAACGCCATAGATGTCGGTTCCCGGCATGGTGTTGATATAATTGCAGCGGAAGATATCGCACAACGAACGCGCCGCCTCCGGATACTTGCTTGAGAGGGTGAGATATGAAAGCTTCTCCATTCCAACCTCCTCGGCATGTGAAGGACCGCTTATGATTCCTATTCTGTCGAAAGGCACTCCTCTTTCATCGTGGAAATACTCAGCAATGGTCTGAAATTTTGAACCCACAAAACCCTTTATTGCAGAGATTATGAACTTCTCTTCCAACGAAACGTTCAAGTTGTCAACCACATCAAGGAAATAGGCAGAAGGTGTACAGAATACAATAACATCTGCCTGTGAAACAACCTCATTGATATCTGAACTCATCTTGAGTCTCAAAGGGTCAAGATGAACCGAACGAAGGTACTTCGGATTACGCTCCTCCTCTATTACCTGCTCTATTTTCTTGTTGTTTCTGAGATACCAACCTATTTTCTGCTGGTGATTCAAAAGGAGTTTTATTAGAGCCGTAGCCCAACTTCCGCTCCCAATCATTGCAAAACGCAAATCTGTGCGTGAAAAGTCAAACTGTGTATCCATTCTCATTTGTCAAGGGCATTCTCAACATACCAGGTATCCTTCTGAAGTTTCTCAACATTCAATGCCGCCTCCACCGCAAGTGCATCACATCTCTCATTCTGCGGATGCTGGTTATGTCCCTTGATCCAGTTAAATTTAACGTTATGTCTTCTATATATGTTCAGAAACCTGACCCACAGATCAGGATTCTTCTGCTTTGCAAAACCCTTCTTTTCCCAACCGAAAAGCCAACCCTTTTCAACAGCCTCAACAACATATTTCGAATCTGAAACAACCTGCACATCAGCTTTCGGCAATTTTATTGCCTCAAGACCAACAATAACGGCAAGCAGCTCCATTCTGTTGTTGGTGGTCAGCTCATAGCCGGCGGATATCTCCTTGTAATGCGGTCCGCAGGAGAGAATGACCCCATATCCACCAGGTCCGGGATTCCCTCTGCTGGAACCATCGGTATAAAGATATATTGTCTTGTCGGGAGTCACGTCTAAGCAATATTGTTTCTTCCCTGTTTCTCCTTTGATGATTCAAACTCCTTAATAGGCATAGGATTGGCATTCATTCTGTCATAATTGACCCTATTGCGCCATATATCCATTGCCAGGTAAATTGCACTCATCATAGATTGAGGATTTGCCTTGTTCTTGCCCGCAAGGTCAAATGCCGACCCATGGTCAGGACCGGTTCTAACTATTGAGAGTCCTGCAGTGAAATTCACACCATTGTCAAACGCAAGTGATTTGAACGGAATAAGCCCCTGGTCGTGATACATTGCAAGTACAGCATCGAACTTGTACTGCATGTTTATGCTGAAGAAGCCATCTGGAGGATAAGGTCCGAAGCATAGAATTCCCTCGGAATTGGCCTGCTCAATGGCAGGGCGTATGATATTGATCTCTTCATCGCCAAGAAAACCCTTGTCTCCGGCGTGCGGATTCAATCCAAGCACTGCTATTTTCGGCTTCACAATACAGAAATCCCTCTTGAGAGATTTGTTCATTACACGAAGCTTGCTCATTATTGACTCTGTTGTCAATGATGAAGATATCTTTGAAATTGGAAGATGGTTTGTAACAACTCCCACTCTCATTGAGTCGGCGCACATAAGCATTACACCATCGCCATCTCCGAACTCCTTTACAAGATAATCTGTATGGCTCGGGAATTTGAAGGTCTCCTGATTAACGGCCCTTTTGTTGAAAGGAGCAGTAACAAGTATATCAATGAGCCCCTCCTTCATCTCCTCAACAGCCTTCTCCAATGCAGCAATTGCAGCCTTTGCGCCATCGTGTGTAAGCTGCCCCGGCTCAATGGCCATGTCAGCAACACAATTCACAATGTTCACTCTCTTTGGGTGTGCCTCTCTGGCCGATGTGATTATGTTTGTAACTATATTTTCAGTCTCACATATCTGCTTTCTGTAATATCCGAATGATTTGCTGCTGCCATACACAACAGGTGTGCACATATCGAGAAGTCTTGCATCTGAGAGACATTTTATAATAACCTCATATCCAATTCCGTTGGTATCACCCTGTGTAATTCCTATTCTAAGCTTGTTATTGTCCGACATATACCCATTTTATACATAAAACTTCGCAATATACGAATAAATTTCGATATTGTTTTTTCACCACACCAATACTATCTTTGTAAGTATGGAAAGCCTGCTTGGAACAGAGATCAAATATCTGCCTGGAGTCGGCCCCAAAAGGGCTGAGATTCTGGAGAAGGAGCTTGATATCTCCACATACGGAGAGCTCCTCTACTTCTTCCCGTTCAGATATGTAGACAAGAGCACCATATATCCAATTAAGGATCTAGCCCCAACAATGGCATACGTTCAAATAAGGGGAGTCATAAAGAGTATTGAAACAGTTGGCTCAAACCCTCAGAACAGGCGTCTGGTACTTATAATGGCCGACTCAACCGGTTCAATTGAACTCGTATTCTTCAAAGGTGCCAAATACATTACCCAGAAAGTTGTTCTTGGCAAAGAGTACATTGCCTTCGGACGCCCGAGCGACTACAACGGCAGAATAAACCTGGTACATCCCGAGATAAATTCCGTAACAGAGAACATACTCCCTGGCGGCTCAACCCTTATGGGAATATACCCGTCAACGGAGAAGCTGAAAAGCAACGGAATAGGCAACAAGGTAATTGCAAAGCTCCAGGCGAACCTTATTGAAAAGGTCAGAGGCTCAATAAGTGAAACCCTTCCAAAATACATACTTGAAAACAAGAGGTTCATGCCACTGGAAGAGGCTCTGTTCCAGATGCATTTTCCAACTGACCAGCACAAGCTTCAAAGCGCACAGTTCAGGCTGAAATGGGAGGAGCTCTTCTACCTGCAGCTTGGTCTTCTCAAACAGAAATGCATTAATACACGCTCATCCGGCGGACTGGTTTTCAGCCACGTTGGCAATGCCTTCAACAGCTGTTACAAATCCCTCCCCTACCCACTCACCAATGCTCAGAAAAGGGTAATCAAGGAGATACATGCAGATATGAAGAGCGGAAGGCAGATGAACCGCCTGCTGCAGGGAGATGTGGGGAGCGGAAAGACACTTGTTGCGTTGCTATCGGCCTTGTTGGCAATTGATAACGGCTTTCAGTCATGCATAATGGCACCTACGGAGGTTCTTGCGCAGCAGCACCTTGCCTCGCTCAGCAAATTCCTTACCGGCAGCAGCGTAAAGGTTGCACTGCTAACCGGCAGCACGAAACAGAAGGAGCGCAAA
>DCHN01000076.1:71164-99483 GCA_002315995.1 Bacteroidales bacterium UBA1751
CTTGCAGTTATTGATGAGCAGCACCGCTTCGGCGTGGAGCAGAGAAGCCGTCTGTGGAGTAAGGCAGAAACGCCTCCGCACGTCCTGGTCATGACCGCCACACCTATTCCACGCACGCTTGCAATGACCCTCTACGGAGACCTTGACGTTTCGGTCATAGATGAACTTCCTCCCGGCCGCAAACCTGTTCAAACGGTTCATGCAAGCGAGGCTCAGAGGGCAAAGGTTTACGCCTTCATGAGGGAGCAGATAAAGCAGGGAAGGCAGGTGTTCATTGTCTATCCGCTCATAAAGGAGAGTGAAAAGATGGATTACAAGAACCTTGAGGAGGGGTACCAGAATATAGTGAAGGAGTTCCCGTCGCCGGACTACATTACTGCCGTAGTGCACGGAAAGCAGAAGAATGAGGATAAGGCGTTTGACATGGAGCTTTTCAAGAGCGGGAAGGCGAACATTCTGGTTGCAACCTCTGTAATTGAGGTTGGAGTGGATGTTCCGAATGCATCTGTAATGGTAATCGAGAGCGCGGAAAGGTTTGGTCTGAGCCAGTTGCACCAGCTTCGTGGAAGGGTTGGAAGGGGTTCCGACAAATCCTACTGCATACTTATGACTGCATACGCAATGAGCAAGGAGAGCCGCCAGAGAATTGACCTTATGGTACAGACTTCAGATGGGTTCGAACTTGCGGAGGCAGACCTTAGGATGCGTGGCCCGGGAGACCTTGACGGAACTGTTCAGAGCGGTCTTGCAATAAAGCTGAATGTTGCCAACCTTGGGCGCGACAGCCAGATATTGGAGGATTCGCGTGAATTTGCAAACAGGATTCTGGAAACAGACCCGCAGCTTCAGGCGCGGGAAAACGCCCTTCTGGTTGAACGGCTTCGCAATTTGAAACGTGACGGAAAAGCGGCAGTTGACTTCTCGAAAATAAGCTGATTCAGCATAAAATGATTAATTTTGTTTCAGAAATATTCACGCTGAAACTCAAAGAAAAATTGAAATAGAAATAATATGAAGTCGTTCAATACAATTTCCATTGCGCTGTTACTTATATCTTTGGCAGCGTGCACAAATGAACCTGTTACCATTGCCACCTACAATGTTGGGGCGTTCGGAAAATATGAGCAGAGCAGCATAGAGGGTGTTGCAACCTTACTTAAGGAGATAGGGGCAGATGCCGTTTCGCTCAACGAGGTTGATAGCGTGACACACCGACGCGACGAGTGCAACCAGCCTGAGGAGTTCGCCAAGGCCATGGGAAATTGGCAGATCAACTTTTCAAGGGCAATGCCATACAACGGAGGGGCATACGGAAATGTGACTGCTGTTTCCCCCAATTTCAAGGTGGTTAAGACACATACCCTTGCACTGCCAAAATGCAATGGTTCCGAGCCCAGGTCATTGTCAATCATAGAAACAGAGAGATTTGTAATTGCTTCCACACATCTTGACTATCTCTCATCAGATGCCGCCCTTACGCAGGCAAGGACAATTAACATCTATCTGCTCAAGAAGTACTGGAGCTCGAAGAAGGCGGTTTTCCTCTGCGGCGATTTCAACAACGGTCCGGAGTCGGAGACCATAAAGTACCTTCAGAAAAACTGGACACTGCTATCGCCGGTGGAAAATACTTTTTCAACCGAAAAGCCACACTGCTGCATAGACTTCATCTTTGCGCTTAACAACTGCGTAATGACAAAAGTCATTGAGTCGGGAGTGCTCCAACCAGGCGATGAGAGGGTAAAAGTGGCATCTGACCACATGCCTGTATATGTAAAGGTCAGTTACAAACCGGTAGCATGGCTACTTGAATAGCATTCAACCAATCATGAAATATTTTGGAGCGCACGTAAGTGCAAGCGGCGGCGTGTATAACGCAATAGACAATGCGGTGGCAATTGGAGCCAACGCATTTGCCCTCTTCACAAAGAACCAGAGGCAATGGATTGCAAAGCCTCTTGAACCTGCAGAGATAGAGAAATTCAAGGCTGGCTGCGCCAAACATGGCTTCAAGCCGAACCAGATACTTCCGCACGACAGCTATTTAATTAACCTTGGTGCACCCGTTGAGGAGAACCTCCAGAAATCGCGCGAAGCCTTCATTGACGAGATGAGCCGTTGTGCCCAACTTGGGCTCGATAGATTAAACTTCCATCCGGGCTCGCATCTGAAAATGATCTCTGTTGATGAGTGCCTGAAAAGAATTGCGGAGAGCATTAATATTGCTCTTGACAAAACTTCAGGAGTCACAGCCGTAATTGAAAACACTGCCGGTCAGGGAAGTAATCTTGGCTCGAAGTTCGAGGAGATAGCAGCAATAATTGACATGGTTGAGGACAAGAGCCGTGTTGGAGTATGCATAGACACATGCCACTCATTTGCAGCCGGATATGACTTCTCAACTGACAATGGAATCTCTGCCGCCTTCTCCAACTTTGACAATATAATAGGTTTCAAATACCTGTGCGGAATGCATCTGAACGGTGCAATGAAGGCACTTGCCAGCCACGTTGACCGCCATACTCCACTGAAAGATGGCTATCTTGGTCCTAAAGTATTCGAATACATTGCCAGAGACCCGCGTTTTGATGAGATTCCACTCATACTCGAAACCCCGGATGAGGCGCAGTGGCCTCAGGAGATAGAGTGGCTTAAATCCTTTATTTGTTGATCTTGAAAGTATCCTTGAGACCTACGGTCTTGTTGAATACAGGCTTCTGATCTGTTGAATCCTTGTCCTTGAAGAAGTAACCCACTCTCTCGAACTGAACGGCTATGCCGCTGTTGTCATCCAAAAGTGCAGGTTCTGCAAGAGCGGTTGTAACAACCATTGACTCAGGATTGAGATAATCCTTGAAGTTCTTATCTTCAGGAATGCTTCCCATATCCGGCTCTGTAAAGAGACGGTCTACAAGTCTTACGTCCACCTCCTTTGCATGCTCACAGGATACCCAATGAATTGTACCCTTTACTGAACGCCACTCACCACCACCAGGTTTTGTGGTAGGGTCGTACGTGCATCTGATTTCAGTGATGTTGCCCTGAGCGTCCTTGATCACCTCATTACACTTAACAATGTAGGTGTATTTGAGTCTAACCTCTCCATCTGGTTTGAGACGGAAATACTTCTTTGGTGGCTCCTCCATGAAATCATCCTGATCTATGTAAAGTTCACCGGTAAAAGGAACCTTGCGTGAAGGACCCTCAGGATCTGCAGGATTCAGAGGAGCGTTAAACCACTCAACCTTGCCCTTCTCCCAGTTTGTGATGACCACTTTAACAGGTTTGAGAACAGCCATATATCTGTTTGAACGCCTGTTCAAATCCTCCCTTACGCACCACTCCATAAGTGAGAGGTCAATTATGTTGTCACGTTTTGCAACACCGACCTTCTCGGCGAACATTCTTATGCTCTCAGGAGTGTAACCTCTCCTTCTTATACCGCAGATAGTAGGCATTCGAGGGTCATCCCAACCATTTACAATACCCGTCTTAACAAGTTCAAGGAGTTTTCTCTTGCTCATTACGGTATATGTAAGGTTCAATCTGGCAAACTCATACTGGTGACTTGGGAAGATGCCCAGCTGCTGTATGAACCAGTCATACAAAGGACGGTGAACGTCAAACTCCAGTGTGCATATTGAGTGAGTTATATGCTCTATGGAATCACTCTGACCATGTGCATAATCATACATTGGATAGATACACCATTTGTCACCGGTTCTGTGGTGGTTTGCGTGAACGATTCTGTACATGAGAGGGTCACGGAACATCATATTCGGATGAGCCATGTCAATCTTGGCCCTCAGAACCTTCTCGCCATCTTTGTAAACGCCGGCGCGCATCTCTCTGAAAAGCTTCAGGTTCTCTTCAACGCTTCTGTCTCTGTACGGAGAGTTTGTTCCAGGGGTGTTTACGGTCCCACGGCCTTCCCTTATCTCCTCCTGTGTCTGGTCATCTACATATGCAAGAGAGCGCTTTATCATCTCCTCAGCCCACTGATACAACTGCTCGAAATAATCTGATGCATAGAACTCATTGGCCCAGTCAAATCCGAGCCATTTGATATCCTGCTTAATGGAATCTACATATTCAACATCCTCCTTAACAGGGTTGGTGTCATCAAATCTTATGTTGGTTTTTCCGCCATACTTCTTGGCAAGACCAAAATTCAGGCAGATACTCTTTGCATGACCAATATGAAGATATCCGTTAGGCTCTGGAGGGAAACGGGTCTGTATTGCCTCATACTTTCCGCTTTTGAGGTCATTTTCAATTATTTCCTCAAGAAAATTCAACTGACGTTCCTCTGTTGCTTCAGTGGTTTTAATCTCTTCCATAATTCTCAATTATAGTGTTGAAAACTGCTCACACAGCTTTCTGTTCATATTTTATCTCAACAACCTGCAAAGATATTCATATTTTGGCAAAATTGAAGTACCTTAGCAGAATATAATACAAAGAAAGACCTTATGGCAAAACGTTCATTCGCCTCAATGCTAACCTGGAAAATTGTGATTCTGACATCAGCAATTTTCATTATAACAATTTCCCTGGTTGCAATATTCGGAAGCAGAATAGCATACAACAAATCACTCAAATACAGCATTGAGAAATTGAATACCTCGGTTGCAGAAATTGAGAGTGTCATGAACTCAATTGAATACTCAACCGTAGGAATAGGAAGAACATTCGAGAGTTTTTATAGGTCCGATCAGTATCTGGACTCAGCAAGCATTTTTCAACTCTTCCAAAAAACCATTGATGAAAATCCTTTCTTCATTGGAATAGGTGTCTATTTTGAACCAAACGTCATAAAAGGAAACACACGATGCGGCATTTACTCCTGGCATGATCATGAAACTGGCAACAAAGGCAATGAATTCTATAATGACAGGACCAGGGATAATGACAACAATTGGGACTACTTCTCCCTGGAATGGTATGCAAAATGCCGTGAGAGCAACAGAAGATACTGGACCTCACCACATTGGGAGATGATTGCCACATATAAGGGGGAAGAACTCAATAAAATAGTATCTGCATTTTCATTTCCTCTCAGAGACAAGGACGAAAAGGTTGTTGGAGTATGCTCTTGTGATTTGGAAATGAGTTGGATTAAGGAGAAGCTGAATGAGATGAAGCCCTTCAGCAAATCCTTTGTATTCATCACTGACGACAGCCTCAACTACGTGTGCAACCCCGGATTGGACAATCCTTACTCCGGCTCGCTGAAAGATGAGCCTATTTTTGAAACGTTCGACTGGAAGGATGGCAATTGGGAGCAGATTGGCACCGTTAGCATTGTAAGGTTGGACAATTATGGTTTCCCTGCATTCATTACATCAAAACAGATGAAGAACGGATGGTGGGTTGGAATAGTCAACTACAACAATGATGTATTTGCAGATATGCATAAAATGATGTTGGCACTGATTGGAATTGCTATTCTTGGTCTCACTGCCATTTGCATTGCCGTAAGGAGACTTTCAAGAAAGGTTTCCAAACCAATAGTTTCATTTGCAGGTGTAGCCAACAAGATAACCGAAGGCAATTTCAATGTGCCGGTACCTGAAATAAACAGCAAAGATGAAATTGATGAGTTGGGGAAAGCATTGAAATATATGCAGAACTCTATAACTGAGTATATTGAAGAGCTCAAGCGCACAACATCTGAAAAGGAGAGACTGGCAAGTGAGCTGAATGTTGCACGCACCATTCAGATGCAGATGCTTGTAAACAACTTCCCGGAGATCAAATCATGCAGGATATTTGCAAAGAGCACCCCTGCAAAAGAGGTTGGAGGCGATCTGTATGACTTTTTCACCACAGAGAACGAACTCTATTTCATAATTGGAGACGTCTCTGGAAAAGGTGTTCCGGCAGCGTTGTTAATGGCCATCTCAATAGCTGCATTCCGTGCAGCCGGAAAGAATGGGGAATCTGTTGCTGAAATTCTGTCTCTGATTAACAACACATTCCAAAAGAGCAACAGGGATATGATGTTTGTTACGGCAACAATAGGAAAAATTGACATAAAGAGCGGAAAATTGACATTCTGCAATGCCGGACACAATCCAATGATGCTCATTCACCCTAATGGCGTGGCAGAATATATAAAGGAACGTCCGAATATTGCCTGCGGAATTGTTCCTGATTTCTCATTTGTGCAGGAAGAACTCCAGCTTGAAGATGGTTCAAGGCTTATACTATATACAGACGGTGTAACTGAAGCGGAAGATTTTGAGCATAACCAGTATGAAGAAGAGAGACTTCTTCAATGGGGCTCTGCAAATGGCATGGCATCCGTTAAGGACGATGAGACTGCGGTGAACAACCTGATTGAATCATTGCGAACTTTCACACGCGGTGCAGAGCAGAACGATGACATTACAATTGCCTCAATCTCCTACACAAAAGAGTAAATGACATTATAAGAAACGAATTAATATGATAAGATCCATGACGGGCTACGGCAAGGCAGAATGTGTCTTGTCAATTGGAAAAGTAGTTGTTGAAATACGTTCGCTCAACGGAAAGAGTGCAGACATCAGCATAAAATCCTCTCTGATTCCAAGAGAAAAGGAGCTTGAAACCAGAAAATATATTACAGATGAACTTGGCAGGGGAAACATTGACCTGTTTGCCAATATAGCTCCTGGAGAGTGCAGCAATGCAAAGAGCATCAACACAGATATCTTTATGAACTACTTCAAGCAGATATCAGCTCTGATGCAGACCAACAAAATAAACGGGGATCCGGAAACTCTTGTTGGAACAATTCTGAAAATGCCGGACGTTATTGATTCAAACAAAGCCGAGTTTACAGATGATGACTGGGTAGCGCTTAACACAGCAATACATCAGGCGGTTGATGCCTTAAACGAATTCAGAAACAGAGAGGGTTCAATTCTCTACAAGGACGTAACAGGGAATGTGGCAAAGATACTTGGATATCTATCGCAGGTGGAAGAGATTGATCCGAAAAGGGTTCCAATGATACGCGAGAGAATCGAGAGCAAGATTTCTGAGGTTTGCACTGGCATTGACCCAACGCGTCTTGAGCAGGAGATGATATTCTACATAGAGAAGCTTGACATAAACGAGGAGAAGGTTCGTCTTCGTCAGCACTGCAAATACTTCATGGACACCATTGACAACGAACCGTTTGCCGGAAAGAAACTGGGATTCATTGCCCAGGAGATGGGACGTGAGATAAATACAATGGGTTCAAAGGCCAACAACGTGGAGATTCAGCAGCTGGTAGTAAGAATGAAAGATGAGCTTGAAAAGATAAAGGAGCAGTCAATGAACATCCTATAATTTCCTGCTCCATTTCTCAAAGTGGAACTTCACCGGAGAGGATAATCCGTGCGGAATCTCCTCCAGGCTCTCCGACTTACAACTCATTTCCCAGATCTGCTCATCAACAGGAGGGAAAAAGGCATCGGCATCAGGGAATGAGGCCTCTACCCTTGTAATGTCAAGATCATCAGCAAGAGCAATACACTGAGAATAGATGCTTGCCCCACCAACAATAAAACAGTGATCACCGCCAACAGCCTTTGCAGCAGCATCAAAAGCCTCCTGCAAAGATGATACAGCAAGAAGATTAGAATAAGCCTCCTTGAATGCACCCGGATTTGATGTTACAACAATTGTTGTCCTGCCGGGAAGAGGCTTGCCTATTGAGAGAAAAGTGTTTCGTCCCATAATCATAGGATGCCCCATTGTGACCTCCTTGAATCTCTTGAGGTCACTCCTGAGGTGAACAAGAAGTTCATTTCCCCTTCCAATGGCGCCCTTCTCAGCCAGAGCAACAATTATACTCTTTTTCATCACATCTGCATTAAAGAGGCCAAATTACATCTGCATACCGCCACAAACGGAAATCACCTGACCAGAAACATATGATGAAAGATCGCTTCCAAGGAATGTGCACACATTTGCAATATCCTCAGGAGTACCGCCCCTGCGAAGAGGAATGGTAGCCACCCAAGCATCACGAACCTCCTGTGAAAGCTTCATTGTCATATCTGAAATGATGAATCCCGGAGCAACGGCATTTGCTCTGACGCCTCTTGGACCAAGTTCCTGTGCAATTGACTTTGCAAGAGCAATCATACCTGCCTTTGAAGAGGCATAGTTGCACTGCCCGGCATTACCGTGAACACCAACTACAGAACTCATGTTAATGATGGAACCTCCACGCTGCTTCATCATAATTGGAGAAATGGCGTGAATAAAATTGAAGGCCGACTTCAAGTTAACATTCAAAACAGCATCCCACTGAGCCTCGCTCATTCTGAGCATAAGACCATCTTTTGTAATACCTGCATTGTTTACAAGAATATCAATTCTTCCAAACTCCTTCATAACAGCATCCACAGTATCGTGAGCCTGCTGAAAATCTGCCGCATTGGATGCAATGGCAAGACATTTCACACCATACGACTCTATATCTGCCTTTGTCTTGAGTGCATTGTCATCAATAGCAAGATCAGTAAAAGCAACATTAGCGCCTTCAGAAGCGAATTTAATGGCAATTGCCCTGCCAATACCTTTAGCAGCACCGGTTACAAGGGCAAATTTTCCTTCAAGCAATTTATTCATTCTATTAAATATTTAAGACCGCACAGGTCAATTGTTATCAATTGGAAGCGCGAAGAGGTCGTACTCTCCGGCTCCGGTTATCTTTACATTTAAAAACTCTCCTACCAAGGACGATAGTTTATTCTCCCTCCCGCTAAGAGGAACCAGAATCTCCCCATCGACCTCAGGACTCTCATACTGCGACCTGCAAACAAGATAATCACCCTCCACCCTATCGGCAATGACACGGCAAACACTCCCCACTCTGGCACCGTTTGCAGCCTCGGAAATGGCCGATTGAACCGACATAAGCGAATCGTACCTTCTCTGCTTGGTTGCCGGACGCACGCTGTCCTTCAAGTTGTCAGCAGCCCAAGTACCCTCCTCCTGACTATATGTAAAGGCGCCCAGCCGCTCGAAACGGTTTCTCTCAACAAATGAGAGAAGTGTATTGAACTCGCGGCTGCCCTCACCCGGAAATCCTACAATAAGAGTTGTTCTCAAAACAACACCTGGAACCCTGCTTCTGAGTGAATCTATAAGTTTCTGTGTCTGACGGGCATCAATGCCACGCTTCATTGCCTTGAGCACGGAAGAGGAACCATGCTGAAGAGGAATGTCGAGATACTTGCATATCTTAGGCTCGCTTGCCATAAGTTCAATGACATCATCAGGAAAGGAGTCAGGATATGAGTAATGAATCCTTATCCACTCTATGCCGTCAATTTCAGCCAGTTGCTTCAAAAGAGGAGCAAGCATGCGCTTTCCGTAGAGGTCAAGCCCGTAGTACGTTGTATCCTGAGCAATGACAATAAGTTCCTTGACACCGCAGGCGGCAAGCGAGCGTGCCTCCTCAACCAGCTCCTCCATTGGAACCGATACATGCGGCCCACGTATGAAAGGAATGGCACAGTAGGCGCATCTCCTGTTGCACCCCTCACTTATCTTCAAATAGGCATAGTGAGATGGGGTTGTCAAATATCTTGAGGTGGCCAGATCTTCCCTGTAGCCCAGTTTCAGATACTCAACAATGGCTTTGGTATCAAAAGCACCAAAGAATGCATCAACCTCAGGCATCTCCTCCTTCAACTCCTTCAAATAACGCTGGCTCAAGCAGCCGAAAACCAGAACTTTTCCGGCCTTTCCGCTGTATTTGGCCTGCAGCGCCTGGAGAATCATTGAAATTGACTCCTCCTTGGCATCCTGAATGAATCCGCATGTGTTAATTACAATAAAGTGAACATACGGAGCATCCGCAGCAGAAAGGTCTGTATCTGAAGGGAGCAGGTTCAACCCATAATGAACAAACTGCCTCATGAGATGCTCGGAATCAACAAGATTCTTCGAACAACCCATAGTAATTACCAGTATGTTTCTCTCCTCAGATTTTGACATGACCAGACTTAGTCCTGCTCTCCCTCCATCTCCTCATCGGTCATGAAATCGAGAGAAGCCTTCTCCTTAATGATATTGTACCACTCAACAACCTTTCTCATGTGCGATACATAAAAACGGTCACGGTCATATGTAGGAAGCACCTTCTCAAAGAAAGCAACAAGTTCCTTGGCGTCAGCCTTCTTGCCCGGAGCAGCGGCATCGCCAAGACTCTCCTTCATCTTTGAGAAAATGTCAGCAAGTTTTGCCTCACCTTCATCGGTATATATTGCAATATCAGCCATGGAGCTCATCTTTGCACTCAAGCCTGAGCACATTCTCTTTCCAGTTGCCAATGACTCTACAATTGCACCATTCTTTGCCTGCTGAATGTAGAGGAACAATCCGCTCTCCCCACTGATTGATAGAATTTTTCTAAGATCTGTCTTCATCTTTAAAATGAATCTAATTAAATGTTCTGTATTATTATGATATACTATATCGATAGAGAATCTAACTGATTCCCCTCTCTTTCTTTATTTGCTCATACGCATCGCGTATCTTGTTGAACTTCTCCTCCGCAGCCCTCTTCACATCCTCTCCAAGAGATTCAACCTTATCCGGATGATGTTTCATTGCCATTTTCCTATATGCACTCTTAACCTCCTGGTCTGTGGCATCAGGAGTTATCTCAAGCACTTTATATGCATCTTCAACAGTTGTGCCGAACATACCCAGAACTGAATTCATATCAGCCTCAGGAATGCCCATATATTGTGCTATTTTTATAAGAATATCCTTCTCGGCATTGCTTACCACGCCATCGGCCTGAGCTATTCCGGCCAAATAGTGAAAAAGCTGAAGCCTCTGTGAAATATTTGTAAACTGCCTTATTTGAACACAAACCTCCGAGAGCTCTATATCCTTATTAAGGAGCTCCTTCAACATTGCAAGCGCTTGAGTTGCACCCTCCTCACCAAAATTGTTTTTAAGGAAACCCTTTACATAATCGAGTTCCGAGCGGAGCACCTTTCCATCGGCCTTCATTACGGCAGCGCTCAAGACAAGCAGTGAAATGAGGAAACTGTTGCGCTGGGCATTGGTTCCCGAATTGAAAGAACCGGAACCGGATGAAGATACATTTACAATTGAGCTCTCAAAGCCCTGAGCAATAAGAAAAGCAATAATTCCTCCAATAGGACCGCCTATTGCCCATCCAAGTGCACCAAAAAGCCATTTACCTAGTCCCATAGTTAAAATCTCATTTTGTTATAAATATCCGCTATTTGCGGTAGAAGAGGTGACTCTCCATCTGCAAATATAACAAAATCTGCCAATGAAATGCGCTGCTCATCGCTCCATTGACGTGCAAGACGAGCCTCAACCGCGCTGCGTGATACGCTATCGCGGTGCATGACACGGCTTATTCTCAATTCAAGCGGAGCAGAAACCACAGCCACCTTGTTTGCAAATGAGCGGACAAATGGCTTTTCAAGCAGAATTGCAGATTCCATAATTACGAATGGCGCCTTTCCTTCGCGCTCAACGCCGTTTTTCCAGAGAGAAAAATTTCTCATTACGGCAGGATGCACAAGCTCTTCAACCATTCCAAGCAAGGCGGGATCAGAAAAGATTCTCTTGCCCATAACAGCCGGCTGAAACACTCCATTTTCAAAGATATCGGCACCAAGGAGTTCAATGAGAGAACTCTTGAGAGACGAGTCTGACAGGTAGAGCTCCTTTGTTCTGCTGTCGGAATCGTATACAGGCACACCCATACGCGCAAATATTGCGGAAACATAGCTCTTACCGCTTCCTATGCCACCTGTCATTCCAAGAACCTGTAATGTTTTCATCGAAGCGCTTTTACACGGTTATTCAAAGAGAACTCGACAAACTGGGGGTCTGCCTTTATATCAAAAGCGTTTGAGTTGTCGCACTTTACAACCACACGCCCTGAATTGTCGTCAACAAGATTATGATAATCTACGTAGGCGTGAAAATCTCCAGCATTGAGTGCGGACCTGAAGTGATACGGCATTCTGTATTTTACATGTACCCTGTGAGGTTTGAACGAGGTATATTTGTCTGATGGAAAATGAAGCGGCTGAATGAAGATATCAAGTTCCGCCTCATAATACCTGAAAACGTCCATTGAATATGCAATGGAGTTTGATGAATATGTAATACCGGGGAGCTCAGCAACGTTTACAAGTCCCTGTATATCGGATGATATGTTGTGGAAACGCAGAGGCTCGGTATGCACCTCCTTTATTCCGGCAATGGAAGATGAGTCTCCATACACTATTACCGAATCCGGTTTCAGAAGCAGTCCCTTGTTTGAAGAGTACTGCTCCTTGAAGGTAAGTGAGAGGTTGGCAATGACCGGAACCTTCTTGTTGATTTCAAGAGGAAATCTGAAATAAATTGTATCCGTGTCAACTCCTGCAAGTTCTTCGCCTGCCTCAAGAGAGTTCTTTATCTGGTCAGCAATTGCACGCGAAGTAACCCAGAAGAGTTCCGGATCCTTCCTGCTTTTGTGCAGATAATTGCACCCAAGATGAAAAGAGAGGCTGTTGGTGGAAGATGTGTTGTAAAAGGCCCTTTCAAGCAGTTTGGAACCGGTGGAGTTAAGGCTCAAAAGAACCGGGTTTACAGAGTCGCCATTTCTGGAGTGTCCCTGAATATCTGACGTGATGTCAAGTCTGAAGTTGAAAGAGCGGGAATACTGCTGCGTCAGGCAGGCAAATCCCCACATAATAAAAGCCAAAAGGAGAGAGACAAAGAGCATCACTGCATTGTCCCTCACCTTCTCAAATAGATCTGTAAGTTTCCTATTTAGTCTGAACATCAGACATATCCTTTACAACAGCGCTCTTGTCAACCTTGAGCTTCAACTCAGGGGCAACCTTAATGAATACTGTTGTATCCTTAACCTCGTCAATTTCTCCATAGATACCGCCAATGGTAACTATCTTGTCTCCCTTCTTGAGTGCATTGCGGAAATTGGCAAGTTCCTTCTGCTTCTTCTGCTGTGGGCGTATCATGAAAAACCACATTACAACAAAAATCAAAAGCATCATAACAAGGAAGCTCCAAGAAGAACCGCCTGCTGTTTCCTGTAAAAATGTAAAAAGAATCATATTGTTATCAATTAAATTAATTTCTGATTATTGTACCTTTAAACTCCAGTACTTCTTAAAATCTGCTACCATTTTGAACTGACATTCATCCACTCCTTGGAATTGCCCATTCAACTACTCTTTGGAATAACCTCCAACAAGGCCCCTGCCACTCTTCACTATTGAGCCGTTGCGGGAGAACTCCGCAATGACTTTATCGAGGAGACCGTTAACGAATGACTTGCTGTTTGCCGTGCTGTAGAACTTGGAGATATCTACATACTCATTAATGGTAACCTTTACAGGTATGGTTTCAAAAGCAACAGCCTCCGACAGTCCAAGAACAATAAGAGCCATATCGGTTGCAACAAGTCTTTCTGGCTCCCAATTGGAAATCCTGCCTGAAACCGCACTCATATAGTCATCATATTTACTCAATGCATGTTTGAGAAGAGTTACGGCAAAATCACGGTCATCATCCTTGACAAATGTCTTCTGCTGTGCCACTTTACCAGAAGATGCTATTTCATCCAAATTCTTGAGAATGTTGTTTACGGCAAAAACCATATCATCCATCCACATTAGATTCTTCTCTTCAAGAATATACTCAAGATCTTCATTGTCTTCAAACTCCGCCTCAAATATGGTTCTTATGAGCTTGACATCATCCTCCAGGGAGTTCTCGGATGAATTCATATAATCAATGAAATACTGGTCAGAAGATACAGAGTTGTACAACTTGCGAAGGAAAGTATCCTCATCACTCCACGAGAGCCCCCTCTTCTGAAGAAGAGTATTGAAAGTCTCGTCATTTTCAAGTATTGAAATGAGTCTGTTGTCAACGAATTTTCTGTTTGGATTGAGTTCCTCCTGAGTTGGATGAAACTTTTTAAGGCCATTCTCTATGCGGTTCAATGCTATCTTCTTCAGTTCAACAGGAATACGAAGCAGGAAATAGTAGAGATTCACCGTCTGGTCACAACTGGTGAGAAGATCATTCACCGCCGCCTGCTCGTTTCTGTTGTCACCTGCAATCTTACTGAAAAGAACTTTAAAAACCTTTATCCTAATCAAACGTCTGTTCAACATAGACTCAACTAAATTCAAAATAATTGCAAATATAGGTGTTTAATGATAAATAATTATTCTATCTTTGTTAAACTTTTAGAAAAATTAACAACTGAGTTATGTATTTGGAAGATTTAGAAAATGCAGGAGCATTTGAGCGTAGCGGTGATGATGTTTACTCAAAACCGGTAAGAGCAGGTAAAAGAACCTACTTTTTTGACGTAAAAGCCACAAAAGGTAACGACTACTACCTTACTATCACCGAGAGTAAGAGAAGAGTTGAGAAAGATGGAAGATTTGTCTATGACAAACACAAAATCTTCCTTTACAAAGAGGACTTTGAGAAATTCACCGATTCTCTCTCAGAGGTAATCGAATTCATTAAATCAAAATGTCCGGTAACAGAGAGAGTATATTCTGAATCTGAGGAGGGAAACTTCACAGACGTTGATTTTGACAAACTTTAGAATTATTACAAAACAAATAACAGACGCCGTAATTCCAACAATGGAGTTACGGCGTTCATTTTTAATATTTTAGCAGTTCCAAAATTACATCTCAAACTGACATCACATCTCAAGAGCATAATCAATTGCCTTATTGAGCAGATGAACATACTCTTTGCAGTTTCTGAACTGCAGGGCAACCTCCTCCACAAGAGAATCAATTGAAGTGTCAAGATCAAAAGCGGAGAGATGCTCCGTTGTTATATCCCTGAATAGAGAGAAATCGCGCTGTTTGAGCAAGCCGTGCCATTTTTCAGGAGCAAATACGAATTCAGCGGGCACCTTCCTCAATGAAGTGGAGGAGTCAAAGGAAAAGCCAACGGCACCATCTATTGCAGTTAAAAAAGAGTCACCATTAACGGAGAACTCATCGCGCAGGCTCTTGAGCACCTTCGGTTCATAGCAGTATAGACCAGCCGCCAGAAGATTGCGGCTCAACAGCCCTTTTGTCTGATATGTAAAATCGGGAGTATGAATTGTTGGCGCCTCAATATGGAAATAGTACCCGGCATATGGAGACTTCTTCCCTCCTCTGTTTATGTAGGCTCCGAAATGAGTCTTGTAGGGCACCTTCTCCTTTGAAAATCTCATATCCTTGTATATGCGATAGGTGCAATCCTTTATTCCAAGATTGCTCTGAGCTATTTGTGGGTCGAACTCCGACACCGCCCCAACCAATTTCATTGTAAAGTCATTGAAGAGCGCCTGCACCTGACGGTACTCCTCCTTATGCTCCTGAAACCATTCACGATTGTTGTTCAGCGAGAGCTCCGTAAGAAAACCAATAATCCGTTTCATGAATCCAAAGATACAACATTCAGACAAACATATTTGCCAATGGTTGTAAAAGAGAGGCACATTGAGATGATTTTCCATACCTTTGCAGCGGAGAGGGAAAGAGAGGGGGAGAAAGAGCAGCATTGGGTCACAAAATGAGATTAATTTCCCTTTAAAACCGAACACTAATTCATAACAGCATGAAAATCAATACCTGCATTTTCGACTACGACGGAACCCTGGCCGATACAACACCAACAATCCTTGCCACAGCAAAAGAGACCCAGAAAAGGCTAGGCTTCCACCAACCGTCGGATTACGAAATACGCTCAACAATAGGTCTTCCGCTTGGACCCGCGCTTCAAATTCAGGGCAAACTTCCAGACAATATGGTTGATGAGGCCGTGCGGCTCTACAGGGAGATTTTCTTCACCTTCCCCCTCAACGAAGTACCACTCTTTCCAGGCGTGGCCGAAACTATCGCAGTGCTTGAAAAAAGAGGTATCAGAATGGCAGTTGCCACATCGCGCAGCCGCAACTCACTAATTCAGATGCTCGAAGCACAGGGAATCCTCAAAGCCTTCACGGAAATTGTTGCGGCCGATGACGGCATAACTGCAAAACCGGAGCCCGACATGGTGCTGGCCATTCTCGAAAGATTCGGCTCCTTCCCCTCCCATACTATGGTGATAGGTGATACCACATTTGACGTTCTTATGGGCTCACGCGCCCACTGCCACACCTGCGGGGTAACCTACGGAAACCACACAAGGGAACAACTTGCAACAGCATCGCCCGAGTTCGTTGTTGAATCGTTTGATGCACTGCTGGCGCTAAATGATGTGGAATATACGCTGCAATAAAGATTTTTTGTTTTTTGCGGAAAACGGTTTATATTTGCATCCGCTTTTCGAAAAAGCATTAAGGGTCTGGTCCGGTAGCTCAGCTGGATAGAGCAACAGCCTTCTAAGCTGTGGGTCTTGGGTTCGAATCCCAACCGGATCACTTGAAACACAGGCAGTTATCTGAATCAGATGGCTGCCTGTTTTCTATCCCAGCTACGCTATCCATTATTCCTATACTGCGATGGAGTGACGCCTGTATGACGCAGGAAATATCGGTAGAAGTCCATTTGATTAATAAAAGAGAGGGCGTATGCAATCTCCTTTACCGGAAGACTTGTATGCTTGAGGTAATATTTTGCCTCAAGTATGACGTATGAAGTTATCCATTCAACAGCGCTTTTGCCGCTTGCCTTCTTTACAGCAGCGGAGAGATACTTTGGCGTGAGACTCATTGCGCCGGCATAGAATTCGAGGCTTCTCTCCTTGAGATGATGCTTTGAAACAAGAGAAACGAAGTTGTCAACCATGGTACTTCCTCTCAAGTTGTCTCTTCCAGGCGCATTGAGAAGACGCTCCCATACTCTGGCAATTTCAATATTCATAGAACGAAGCAGATATCCAAGGCTCTTGTCGGTATCGGCATGCTGGGCATAGATTACCGAACGGAACAGATTCCTATAGTGGTGAATAAACACCTTGTACTGCGGGTTAGCCTTCACCATTCTGTAACGGAAAATAATTTCAGCATTTGTACGGTCAAACTCCATCTGATCAAGAATATGGTCAGACATGGCCATGATTCTCACCTTTGCACTCTGCCCGTCATCAACCTTGGAAAAAGTAATGATATCTCCGGGGAGACTCACAATAAAACAATCGCGCCTCACAGGATATTGTTCCAGGCCAATGGAGAGTTCAAAGGCCCCAGCCATACAGTAAAGACATATAATTCCATCAAAACGTATAGGATAAATGAGTTGTGTAGTGTCGCCTGCTTTATAGGCCACATCCATAATGAAAAAATCATCTCCATACTTAATGAGTGAGGAATCCGAAACAGTGTCAGCGATTTGGGAGAGAGAGAGGGTTTGCATGTAAAATAATCTATTGAAGCAGAAAAAAGAAAAAAGTATATGAGAAATTTTTGCAAACACAAATATAGAATAATTTATCGGCAAAAAGGTATAATTTATGGTTAGGCATTGAAAATTTGGTTATTTACCTTTGCATAACAAAATATCTTTGTATGATACACTATTTGACCAGATTACGTAATCAAATGGAACAGCATTGGAACAAACCTGCTGTTTGCAATTACGCTGGCGAATCATTCACATTCGGTGAAATGGCAAAGGAGATTGCCTGGCTGCATATCCTTTTCAGACAACTTGGACTGAAAAAAGGTGACAAAATTGCAATATGCGGAAAGAACCAGGCCAGATGGGCAATATGCTTCTTTGCATCAAACACTTTCGGAACCGTTATTGTTCCTATTCTCACCGACTTTACTCCGGAGGGAATAGAGAATCTGGTCAACCACTCAGGATGCAGACTCTTCCTTACAGACAAAGATATTTTCAAGAAACTAAGCTGCGAAAAGATGCCCGGTGTGGAGTTTGTCCTTAACATCTCAGATTTCAAGGAGATATTCACGCATAGTTCTGCACTCTCAGAAGCAGCCAAAGAGACCAATAAGATTTTCAACAACACATATCCGAATGGCTTCTCTATAAATGACGTCCACTACCCTACCAACAACGACAAGGATCTCGTAGTAATAAACTACACTTCAGGCTCAACCGGAGACCCTAAGGGAGTAATGATTCGTCAAGAGTGCTTCTCGGCAAATGTTGAATATGGTCAAAGCGCAGTTCCTTCTACCGCAGAAGACAACATACTGTCAATTCTTCCAATGGCTCACATGTTCGGAATGGCATTTGAGCTCACATATACAATTTGTGCCGGCACAGCAGTTTACTTCCTTGGAAAACTGCCTTCACCAACCCTTCTTGTTAAAGCCATGAAGGATGTGAAGCCATACATTATGATTGCCGTTCCAATGGTTTATGAGAAGATATACAGGAACAAACTGCTGCCTGTACTCAACAAGCCTGTAATGAAATTTGCATTGAAGATTCCAGGAATAAGCACTCTGCTGAAGAGGCAAATATGCAGATCTTTCAATGAGACTTTTGGCGGAAAGGTAAGACAATTCATCTGGGGTGGAGCAGCAATAAACGAAGAGGTGGAGAAGGGATTCATTGACCTTGGAATCCATGTCACATCAGGCTATGGAATGACAGAGGCTGCACCTCTTATGGCGTATGAAAACTGGGACAAATTCGCACCACGCTCCTGCGGCAAGGCAATGAGTTTTGTAACCCTCAGAATCGATTCAGAAGATCCTCAGAACATTGTTGGAGAGATTCAGGCAAAAGGAATAAACCTCTTCAGCGGATATTACAACAACGAGGAGGCCACCAAAGCCTCATTCACTGAAGACGGCTGGTTCAGAACAGGAGACCTTGGAGTAATTGACGCTCAAGGTAATGTATTTATTAAAGGACGCAGCAAGAATATGCTTCTCTCCGCAAACGGCCAGAACATATATCCCGAAGAGATAGAATCTCTCATAATGAATCAGGAGCACGTTGCAGAATCGGTTGTGGTTCAAAGAGACGCAAGCAAACTTATTGCGCTTGTCTATCCTGACCAGAACTCATTGGAAAACAATCTTGTAAACCTGAAAGAGTACAGCAGGGAGTTGCTCAACAGCATAAATGCCAGACTCCCAAAATATTGCCAGATATCAAAAATAGAGTGGGTTGACAAACCTTTTGAAAAGACCCCGAAGATGTCAATCAAAAGATTCCTGTACAAATAGTCCGCAAAAAATGGAGAATAAAATTAATAGAGGATACAGAGACATTCTTGCGGAATCGTTCAGAAGCAACTGGAACCTGCCCGCCCTCACCGATTTGCCCGGAGGCAGTCTGACCTACGCACAAGCGGCTTTCCGCATTCACGCGCTGCACAAGCTCTTCAATGAAAACGGCATCCAACCTGGCGATAGAATTGCTATATGCGGTAGAAACTGCTCGGCATGGGCCATTTCGTTCTTTGCCGCAACAACCTTCGGCACGGTTGCCGTACCCCTTCTCCACGAGTTCAGCATAGAAAACATCTATCATGCACTGAACCACTCGGGAAGCAGCATTCTCATTGCATCAAAGGAGATTATAAAGAATATTGACCGCCAACTTATTCCGGCAGTAAGGCTTATTGTTGATATGAGCGGCCTCGGGGAGATAAGCACAGATGTTGAATCATTCTGCGCATCACTTCACAGTTACGGCCACGAAGATATGCTTGTGCTCAACTACACAAGCGGAACAACATCAAATCCCAAGGGTGTAATGATACCGGAAAGGGCTATTGTCTCCAACATCATCTTCGGATTTGAGGTTATGCCAATGCTCAAAAGAGGTGACACGGTTCTCTCCATTCTCCCAATGGCCCACACATACAGCATGGCCTTTGAACTTCTGGTAGAGTTTGCAGTAGGAATGAATATACATTTCCTTACCAGAAGACTCTTCACGCAATACATAATGGACTCTTTTGCCAAGGTTAAACCAAGGGTAATAATAATGGTTCCACTCATACTTGAGAAAATTGTAAAGAAGGGAGTGGTTCCGGTATTGAACAAACCTTCAGTTGCACTTCTTAGAAAGATTCCAGGAGTTGCGTACATAATAAACTCAGCAATAAGAAAAAAACTCTACGATACACTTGGAGGTACATTCTACCAGATAATTGTTGGAGGCGCAGCTCTCAGCAAGGATGTGGAGGCAATTCTGAAAGAGATACGTTTCCCATTTACCATTGGCTACGGCATGACCGAATGTGCTCCAATAATAGGATATGCAGACTGGAAGAGCTTCGTTCAAGGATCCTGCGGAAAGGCAGCTCCAAGAATGAGAATAGCCATTAATGGTGAAGAGGCAGGTGAAATTCTGGTATCAGGTGCAAATGTTATGCTCGGGTATTACAACAACCCTGAAGAGAGCGCAAAGGTTCTTGATTCAGACGGATGGCTCCATACCGGAGATGTAGGCAAGTTGGATTCAAAAGGCAATCTCTTCATAATGGGGAGATGCAAGACAATGTATCTCAGCGGAACAGGCCAGAACATATACCCTGAAGAGATTGAAGACCTTCTCTGCTCAGATCCATTCATAACAGAAGCTCTTGTGGTGATGCGCAACAACGCTCTTGTTGCAATGGTTTACCCAAACAAGGAGATGAATGGCAGCTGCAAAGAGATAACGGAGCATGTGCTGGCGTTCAACTCACAGCTTCCTGTTTACGAAAAAATAGCAGGCGTTGAAATAATGGAGCACGAGTTCGAAAAGACCCCGAAGAAGAGCATCAAGAGATTTCTCTACAACTAGGTTTCCTTTAATATTACACGCCACGCCTATTAATACATTTGATTCTTAGGAAGAAAATGTATAAGTTTGTCATACAAACCAATTAAAGCCTTTAATATCCTATGAAAACAAGACAGGAATACAAAGACGCCGCTCTGGCAAAACTGAGTGGTTTCTGGGGTCCAGCCGTACTGGCATCATTCATCTATTATCTTCTCAACAGCTCATCAATGCTTGCCGGGAAGGAAGTATCAGGAATCACCTCTTCAAGCCTTTTTACAATACTCATAGCATGGCCGGTGGCAATTGGATACTTCAATGCGTTCAAAGAGTTTCAGAACGGAGAAGGCAGCGATATAGTATCCAAAATGTTCAAAATAGGATTCAACAACTACATTCATCAGGTTGTAACTGAATTTCTGAAACATATATTCATTATTCTTTGGATACTTCTCCTTATTGTTCCAGGAATCATTATGGCAATAGCCTACTCAATGACCGAATACATAATGGTTGACCGTCCCGACCTCTCGCCAATGGAGGCAATAAGAGAGAGCAAAAGACTCATGAACGGACACAAGATGGAGTTCTTTATATTCTGGTTGAGTTTCATAGGCTGGGCACTTCTTGCATGCTGCACATTTGGAATAGGACTACTCTGGCTTATGCCTTACTACGCATCAGCAAAAGCACACTTCTACAAAGATCTCGTAGCGCAGAACAATTCTTTATAAATGGAATCAATGCAGTAGGCGCAGTTGATTTTCAAATCAAGAAACAGTTCAAACGCCTTCACAGCTTGGGCAACCAACATATAGAGGCCTCCCTGGGCAGGGATGCCTCTTTTCTTTGCATCCAGGACGAGGTTGGTTTCAACAGGGTTGTAAATGCAATCGAGCACTCCCATGGCACGCCTGAATGAATCCAAATCCAGAATACGTCCTTCTACGTTAGGATACATTCCAACCGGAGTGGTATTGATTATGATATCATACTCATCCTCAAGTGCAGAATATAGAATGTATTTAACAGAAGATGTACAGCCGTTGAAAATTGTCACATTATTCAATGGAGCACTCTCACCTGTGTCAAAATTATCATAGCAGTTCGGCAGATGCCTCACAGCATGAACGACCTCCACTGCCCCTCCATCTACAGCCACGGCCCTAACAGCCTTGCTTGCACCGCCTGCCCCGAGAATAAGCACCCTTTTGCCATCAAAGGAAATGCCCGCATGCTTTGCGAGCATTTGAAAGCCATAATAATCACTATTATGACCAATCAGTTCACTATTGCGGTTTAAAATAACATTAACAGCACCAATTGCATCTGCCTCAGAAGAGAGCCGGGAGAGAAGAGGAATTACGGCCTCCTTGTACGGTATGGTTACATTCACCGCACAGAAATTCCCTTCCACCAAAAAGTTCTGCAAAGCACTTCTCTCTATCTCCCTAAGTTCGTATTTATACTGCAACAGCATTCCACAAACAGATTCGCCCAATCTGTTTTCAGAACACGAATAAGATTCAGAGCGTGCTGCAGCATCAGAAAGAAGCAGCTTTGCAAGCATCTGATGAATCTCCTTTGACCAGCTGTGGCCAAGATGTTCTCCTATAAGACCATATTCCATACTCTCAGTTGGATACTATGCTTAAACTAATCTTCCGCAGCAAGATAATTGGAGCCATAGAGATGGCCAAGCATGTCACACATTACAATGGCACTGAGCGATGTGACCACAATGCAGATTCTGCGAATAATGGCAGGGTCATGTCTTCCAACAAGAGACAACTCAGTATTTTCACCGGTAAGGAGATTGACGCTCATCTGCTTCTGAGATATTGACGGAGTTGGTTTTACCGCACAATTGAAAACAATTGGCATACCGTTGCTTATTCCGCCATTTATACCGCCATTGTTGTTTGTGGTGGTAAAAGCCTTACCCGCATCATCTATTCTCCATTGATCATTGGCCTGAGAACCACGCATTGAAGCAAATCCAAATCCTGCCCCGAACTCCACACCCTTAATACCGCCAATTGAGAAGAGCGCCTTTGAGAGAACACTCTCTACAGAGTCGAACCACGGCTCGCCCACCCCAGCAGGCAAACCGCATATTGCAGTCTGAACCGAGCCTCCAACTGAATCGCCTGACATCTTGGCCTCAAGAATGGCAGAACGCATCTTATCTGCAACAGAATCATCAAGCACAGGGAAGAGTTTGCTGTTTATTGACTCTATATCATCGGCCAAGGCCAAAGATGTCATACGTCCGCCTATGCAGAAGCTGGAATCATTCACTCCTCCACATGAAAGGATATGTGTTCCTATTCGGATTCCCTTTAATTCAAGTGCCTTAATGGCAATTGCCCCAACAGCAACTATTCCGGCCGTTATTCTTCCACTGAAATGTCCGCCACCGCGCCAATCCTCATACCCTCCATATTTGATATGGGCAACATAATCTGCATGTCCTGGTCTGGCAATGCCGAGATTCTTTTCATAATCACCACTGCGCTGTTTACTGTTCTCTATAATAACACATATAGGGGCTCCGGTTGTACGGCCATTGAAAACACCGCTCACGATTCTGAACTCATCAGGCTCAACCCTTGCCGTTTCAGTTGCATCCTGCGGTCTTCGTTTTGAAAGTTGAGCGGCAATCATCTCGTCACTCACCTCAATTCCGGCAGGCATGCCGTCAAGAACAGCCCCAATCTCTTCACCATGAGACTCCCCAAATAGTGTAAGAACGACATTGGTTCCGATACTGTTGCTCATAACAATTGGTATTTGAATAATACGAACTTTGGTGCTACTGTTTCAAGAGCTCTCCCTGATACTCCCTTGACAAACGCATCACCTCTTTCTGAAAAGGTATATAATACTCTCTTATGGCGGAATCTGTTACAAGTTGTGACCTGGAAGCCAATATTTCCGACTCCCTGAGGCTGTTCTCAATAGGTAAAGAAAGTCTCCTCTTATAATCTGCAACCTGTTTTACAACTTTCATTCTTTGCTCGAACAGATGAGCCATATCACTATCAATCAGGTCAATACGCTCCCTTAGAATATCAAGTTCACTCATTTTTTATCTGTTGTTTCGGCAAATTTAACACTAAAAATTTTGAAATATCAATTTATAGCAATAGATTTGCACCACTATGACAAAGATATCTGCATCATATTATTATTGGTGGCGCCTTTCTAATAAAACAGGACGGCTCCTTTAGCAGTGCTTTAAAGAGAGAGATTTAGAAGAATTACAATTTATAAGGCCGTCCGTTTTGATTTGGGCGGCCGTTTTTTATCAATATACCATGAAACAGAAACGATTTATTCTCGACGAGAAGGAGATTCCAACGCATTGGTTCAACATGCAGGCTGTTATGCCCAACAAGCCTATGCCTATTCTCAACCCTGCAACCAGGGAGGCACTCAAACCTGAGGACCTCTACCCTATTTTTTGCGAGGAGTGTTCAAAACAGGAACTGGACCAGACCAATGAGTGGATACCTATTCCGGAAGCCGTAAGGGAGCAGTACGCGTCATACAGAAGTACCCCTCTTGTAAGGGCTTACGAACTTGAGAAGGCACTTGGCACGCCGGCGCACATCTACTTCAAGAATGAGAGCGTTTCACCTTCAGGCTCACACAAGCTGAACTCAGCTCTTGCACAGGCATACTATGCAAAGATGCAGGGTGTCACCAACATAACAACAGAAACCGGTGCAGGACAATGGGGAGGTTCTCTCTCATACGCAGCACAGAAGTTCGGTCTTGAGTGCGCAGTATATATGGTTAAGTCAAGCTTCAATCAGAAGCCATACAGAAGATCAATAATGCAGACATTCGGAGCAGCAATCACTCCATCTCCTTCAATGTCAACACGTGCAGGAAAGGATCTTCTTACAATAAATCCTAACGACCAGGGCTCATTAGGCTGCGCAATTTCAGAGGCAATAGAACTTGCTCTTTCAACACCGAATTGCAAATACACCCTTGGTTCTGTTCTAAATCACGTCTCCCTTCATCAGACAGTTATAGGTCTTGAAGCAGAGAAGCAGATGGAAATGGCCGGTGAATATCCCGATATGGTCATTGCATGCTTCGGAGGCGGTTCAAACTTCAGCGGCATAGCCTTCCCATTCATGAGGCACAACATCCAGAAGGGCAAAAAGACACGCTTCATTGCAGCCGAGCCGAGCGCATGTCCTAAACTCACTAGAGGAAAGTTCGAGTATGACTTCGGAGATGAGGCAGGTCTTACACCGCTTCTTCCAATGTACACTCTGGGCCACTCATTCAAGCCTGCCACAATTCATGCAGGCGGTTTGCGTTACCACGGAGCAGGCGTGATACTATCGCAGTTGATGAAAGATGGTTTCATGGAGGCACAGGATTTCCCTCAGACCGAGACATTCAAGGCAGGTGTACTCTTTGCCAGAACAGAGGGTATCATTCCGGCACCGGAGTCTTGCCACGCAATTGCAGCCACAATAAAGGAGGCGCTCAAATGCAAAGAGAGCGGCGAGGCCAAAACAATTCTCTTCTGCCTTAGCGGACACGGTTTTGTTGATATGGGTTCATACGACCGCTACTTCACCGGTGAAATAAGCGATTTCAACCTATCCAACGAGGAGATAGCAAAATTCATTGAAAGCGCGGACAAACTCAACAAATAGAGGGATGCATTTACGCAAAGAGAAAAAAATACTCATTGTGGGGTTGGGCCTTATGGGCGGAAGCTACGCCAGAGCTCTCACAAAGGCCGGATACTGGGTTGGCGCTGTAACCAGAAGCCAATCCTCCATAGAGTATGCTCTTGAAAAGGAGATTATAAAGGAGGGTACAACCCAGCCCAACGAAGATTTCATTGGTAAGTACGAACTTATTATATTTGCGTTATACCCGCACATATTCATTGAGTGGATAGAAAAATACCAGTCAATGATATGCAGCGGAGCCGTTCTTACAGATGTTACCGGCGTAAAGGGCAGCATAGTGTACAAGGTTCAAAGCATGCTGCGAAAAGACCTCGAGTTCATAGGAGCTCACCCAATGGCAGGCCGTGAAGTTTACGGAGTTGAAAACTCAAAGGAGGAACTTTTCAAGGGAGCAAACTACATTGTAACTCCAACCTCGGCAAACAGCGTTGAAGCTATTGGGCTTTGCATGGATTTGGGGAAGGTCATAGGGTGTTCAACGGTATCGGTACTCACTCCCGAGCAGCACGATGAGATGATTGGTTTCTTAAGCCAGCTCACACACTGTATTGCCGTATCGCTTATGACATGCAAGGACTCGGAGTATCTGGTTGACTACACGGGCGACTCATTCCGTGACCTTACCCGTATAGCAAAGATAAACGAAGATATGTGGTCTGAACTCTTCCTGCTCAACAAGAACGAACTGCTGCAGCAAATGGACCTCTTTATAGGTCAGTTCAAGGCACTTAAGGACGCAATTGCAACCGAAGACAGAGACAAAATGAAAGAGATGATGAAGCTCTCCACACATCGCAGGGGCTTCTTCGATAAAGAGAGAAAACTATGAACATGAATTTCAAGAGGAAACTTCCCATTCCAAAAGATATTAAAGAGGAGTTTCCCCTTTCACAAAACGGACATAAGGCCAAGGAGAAGAACGACCTTGAAATAAAAAGAGTTCTCACTGGTGAGAGCAGCAAATTCCTGCTCATCATAGGTCCTTGCTCAGCCGACAGGGAAGATGCCGTTATAGACTATATCCATAGGCTGCGCAAAGTGCAGGACGAGGTGGCTGACATAATTGAGATCATCCCCCGTATCTACACCAACAAGCCACGCACAACCGGGGCCGGATACAAGGGCATGCTCCATCAGCCAAACCCGCTGCAGGAACCTGATATACTCAAAGGTCTCATCTCCCTGAGAAAACTTCATGTAAGGGCAATTGAAGAGACCGGTTTCTCCTGCGCCGATGAGATGCTCTACCCGGAGAACCACAGACTTCTGTGCGACCTTCTCTCATACGTAGCAGTTGGTGCGAGAAGTGTTGAGGACCAGCAGCACAGATTAACAGCGAGCGGGCTCAACATCCCTGTTGGAATGAAGAATCCTACCAGCGGCGACCTCTCCGTTATGATGAACTCAATAAAGGCAGCCCAGAGCAGCCACACATTCATATACCGAAACTGGGAGGTTGAAAGTGCCGGAAACCCTCTTGCACACGCAATCCTCAGGGGATATGTCGATAACCACGGAACAACACACCCGAACTATCACTATGAGAATCTCGAGCACCTCTACGACCTCTATGCGGAAGCTTCCCTGAACAATCCGGCACTCATAGTTGACTGCAACCACTCCAACTCAGGCAAGAAGTACCTTGAGCAGATACGTATTGCAAAAGAGGTTCTCCACAGCATGCGCCACAACAACAATATAAACAACCTTGTAAAGGGCCTTATGATAGAGTCTTACATTGAGGACGGCGCGCAGAAGGAGAACGAGTGCATCTACGGCAAATCAATAACCGACCCATGCCTTGGATGGGAGAAGAGCCGTCAGCTTATACTTGACATAGCTGACCTACTTAGAAAGTAGCTTCATAAAATAATAACGCCAGCATGAACGACACTGCCATAAATATAATCACCTCCCCAGATTTTGGAAGAGTTGCCAAACTTCTCAATCAGCAGAAGCGGAAAGCATATCTAGTTTACGACCGAAACGTTTCCGCCTACGCAAACGAGCTGATAAAGCTGTCGGCAATAGAGATATGCGCCCTTTCAATTGACGCTACCGAAGCCAACAAAACCATTGAAACGGTAATGGAGATCTGCCGCTGGCTTTTGGCAAACCTTGCCGATAGAAAATCTCTCCTCATTGCCATGGGCGGCGGCGTAACAACCGATATGGCAGGATTCGCCGCCTCAATATACAAAAGGGGCATGAGGTATGTCAACGTGCCAACAACATTACTATCGCAAGTGGATGCAGGAATAGGAGGAAAGACAGGTGTCAACCTCGATTCGTTCAAGAACATGCTCGGTGTCATAGTTCAACCTGAATTCACATATATCTGCCCCAAGGTTTTGTCAACACTCCCGTCAAAGGAGTTCCATTCTGGAGCTGCGGAGATGCTCAAGACTTTCATTATTGGTTCCGCAGCAGATTACGAATCGGCGGTTGTGCTCCTCTCAGGTATTGAAAAATCAGTTTTTGAAGAGGGAGAAATAAAGTTAAGCAGCATTCAGACAAAGCAGCTGGAGGAGTTAATTGGAAAGGCGGCACGAATCAAGGCAGATATTGTATCACAGGATCCATACGAAAAGGGACTACGCCGCGTTCTGAATCTGGGACACACCTGGGGACATGCAATTGAGTGGTATCAGAACAGCGTTGCCGTGAGCGAATCAACCCATTTGACTCACGGGGAGGCCGTTGCAATAGGAATTATACACATTGCAGCCATTTCAGAGCAGATGGGCCTAGCCAAATCAGGCCTTAAGGAAAAACTCATAAAGGATTTTACCGTCTGTGGCCTGCCAACCCAAATGCCATATCCGGAGGAGGCGCTCCAGGAGGCTATAAATAAAGATAAGAAGACCGAGAACGG
>DCHN01000076.1:99557-99753 GCA_002315995.1 Bacteroidales bacterium UBA1751
AGCATTATCAAATCCAGAAGTTCAATGATCTGCACATCAATACAAGGGAAAAGTTTCAGTGAGATTCAAGCCATACTCTCAATGCCTGAAATTGAGATGGCCGAGATACGTCTGGACCTCTGCCCTCTTAGCCATGAGCAGATACACTGCCTCTTTTCAGAATCAGCAAAACCTCTTGTTGCAACCTGCCGGATAG
>DCHN01000076.1:99824-101756 GCA_002315995.1 Bacteroidales bacterium UBA1751
CTCTTTGCAGCAATTGAGGCAGGAGCAGATTATGCAGACCTTGAAATTGAAGCACCCGAAGAGTACTCAAAAGAGTTTACCACCCTTTGCAAAAGGTGCGGAACCAAAATCATCCGTTCTTACCATAACTTTGATAAGACACCAGACCTGGAGAACCTTAAAGCAATTGCAACCGAGCAATTTGCCTCAGGAGCCCACATAGTAAAGATTGCCACAACAACAACGGAACAATTGCCGAGCAGCAGAATCAGCAGGAATCAAGCAAAAGCAAATGATGGGTTAAACATAAATTGTGAAAAATCAGAACTCCAAACTTCAGAATTGCAAATATTGCACACTCTATACAAGCTCTTCCCAAAAGGTAGGATTCTGGCCTTTGCAATGGGAGAAGCTGGAAAAACAAGCCGCATCTATTGCCTGAAATACGGAGCGCCCTTCACATATGCATCGCTTACTGAAGCGGATGCAACAGCACCGGGGCAGTTCACAACTTCAGAAATGAGAACCATTCTATATAAAGATATTCATACACAGTTCCATGAAAATCTTCACATAGAAAACCTCAATACGGAAAACTTCCATACTACTCCCAACTCTGCTGAAGCAGCATCAGAGCATTTCAACAGAGTTTATGATTCCATTCCATCATCAAAGAGCTACGCCCAAAGGGCAATAGTTGCTGCAGCACTGGCCAGCGGCGTGTCACGAATGGAGATATCATCGCCGTGCCGAGACATTGAATCTGCAATATCCGTTGCGGAAAGTCTTGGAGCAAAAATATCAGTTGAATCTCTTGGAAAGAAAATCATCCTCTCAATTGAAGGAATAGTCTCAACAGATGCAAATACCCACATTGAAGAGCTCAACGTTGGAGAATCAGGTCTGCTGACAAGGCTTATGATTCCTGTTATATCGGCAATAAACAGTTGCAACTGTACTCTTACAGGAGCACGGACTCTCGTTGGCCGCCCACTGAAGGGGGCAATGGAGACAATGCAAGAATTCGGTGTAACTCTGAAATCTGATGGCAATATTGCAACCATACCAATGGCTTTGACTGGCACTCTGCATAGTGCCAGCAGAACCATTTCTGGGGAACACGGCTCACAAATCATTTCAGGACTGCTTATGGCCCTTCCTCTATGCAAGGGTGATTCAGTAATAGAGGTTCTGAATCCAAAGAGTATTCCATACCTACACATAACAACAGGTATCCTGAAGCAGTTTGGCATTTCTGTGGAAGAAAAGAGCATTGAAGGCCCACTTGGAAATATTGAGAAAATCATATACAAAATCAAAGGCGGACAAAGTTACAATCCTGTTGATATGAGTATTGAAAAGGATTGGAGCGGAGCGGCAAACATGCTGGTTGCCGGAGCACTTTACGGCAGTGCCACCTTAATGGGAATGAACACGCATACTCTGCAGGGTGATGCCAAGATTCTTGAAATACTTCAGAAGGCAGGCGCAAAAGTCATAGTTTCACCTGAGAGCGAAGGTGAAACAGTAACAGTTTCAAGAGCTCCTCTATATGGTTTTGAGGCAAATCTCGATGACACTCCGGATCTCTTTCCAATTGTTGCACTGCTGGCCGCCTTCTGCACAGGAACAAGCAGGTTAAAGGGAGTCTATCGCCTTGTAGGAAAGGAGAGTAACCGCGCAAAAGCAATAATTGAGATGCTCACCCAAATGGGCGTTGAGGCGCGCATCTCAAATGAAACAATGGAAATAGATGGGCAATCGCTCGAATCGCGCATCCTCAATGACACCCTGCCGCGTGGAGGAAGTTACACATCAAGCCACGACCACCGCATGGCAATGGCCCTCAAAGTTGCCTCCCTCTGCTCTGCAAAACCTATTGAAATAGACGACTTTGACTGCGTAGCCAAGTCCTTCCCCAACTTTGCACTTTGAGTCCTGTAGGAGTCACGA
>DCHN01000030.1 GCA_002315995.1 Bacteroidales bacterium UBA1751
ACGGTACACTTGTAGCCCAAACTGAGGATATTCCTAACTGCCGGGCACTCTGCTGCAGCCCCGACGGCAAATATCTCTTCGTAACATCATATGCCCACGAGACTGCTCTGAAGGAGAGCTACACCAAGGGATATGTGGCAAAGATTGATGTTGCAACATTCAAGGTAACAGCCACCTGCGAGGTTGGTTGGGAACCAGAGGGCATTGCCTGGTACAACGGGAAACTCTTTATTGCCAACACCGGGGGTTATTCTTACTCAGAAGGACACGACTACGAGCACACCGTTTCCGTTGTTGACGCAGGTTCAATGACACTCGAAAGCACAGTGGAGATTCTGAGAGAAGACCTATCGCCAGTGGTAAATCTTTATGGAGAGATGTCACAGGCCGGCAAGTGGCTCTGCATAAACAGTGCGGGAGACTACAACACGCTTCCTGGCGCAACGGTCATCTTCAACTGCGAGGAGAACACCTACACTGTATATGATTTCCCAAGCACCTACAACACAACAGTTTGGAGTGGCAAGTTCTTCACCGTTGGGGCCGAGTTCTCATACCTCACATACGAGAATACAATTTATGTGAACACCATTGACCCTGAAAGCGGCGAGGTAACTGAAGGTTATATGCTTGAGGGTGGTTCAGTTGCAGATAACATTATGGATGATATTCTGGCACTTGAGACACCATACTGCGTATATCAGAATCCCTATACAGGTCATCTTTATATAGCTGACGCCAAGAGCTACTCCAATGCAGGAGTCATTCACGAATATGACACAGATGGCAAGAAGGTTGCCTCAATGAGCGCCTACATCTGCCCGGGCCACATGGTGGCATTACCTTAATTAGTTGGCCTGACACGGGGTTGGCCGGACACGGGTGGCCCGTGTCTGGCCAACTTATAACACAGTTACAGCAGCCCCAGCTTCTCTATTTCATTCATTGCACTGCTGTAGGAAAAACCTCTTGACACAGCAAACCTCACCAGCCTTGCCGCAATTTTTCGCCTCTGAACCATATCGTTCCCAGAGGCCGCAGTGCCATCTCCGCAGAACCCAGCATCTCCCGCCGAAACATCATCTCCATCCGGAGCATTTCCACCCGAAATGCTCTTGTACTTTGCCCGGAGCAACTCGGCAAGAGCGCTCTCTTCACAACGCAGAACACCCTCATTCTTAAGCTCAGCAAAAGCATCATTCGCAACATCATCAGCCACTCCCGCAACCTTCAGCCCCTGACGCACCTTATACTCACCCCACTTCGCACCATTGCACTTCTCCTTTATGTATGCAAGCGCGAATCTGTGGTCATCAATGAACTCTCCTCTTTTGAGCTCCTCAATAATTTCATTTATTTCCACCTGCGATAGCCTTTTCTCTCCTCCACTAGAGGCCACTCCCCAGCCAGATGAACAGGCCACTCCGCCGCCCGATGGCGCCCCAGCTCCTTTATCAGCCCGTTGTCTTACACCTCTTGAAAGGTACGCCCTTACCTGCCCGCTGCTTCTCTCCATTCTCGCACAGAGCCGCATGGCACGCTGAAGAGCCCTCTCATATTCCGGACTATGCCCCATAACATTGAGAAACTTGAATGAGCACTCTCATATACCCTACATCAGCTGTGCACCTTCATTCGGGAGCATTCCAAATTTTCTAGAAGAAGTATCCAAGTGAAAGGTAAGCTCCTGTATTTCTAGTGAACGTTGAATACTGAACAAGGAGCCCCAACGGACCGAACTTTGAATTGTATTCATACTTGAGACCATATCCACCATATCCACGGCCATCGACATTGAACATTGACTCGAAGATATTTGATGTTCTCATCCAGTTGGCAATGGCGTATGCATAGTGCTTTTTCCACATCCTTACCCTCAAATCTCCCCTCAATATTGCCATATTGCTATAAAAAGCCTCAAGGTTGTTGATACCAATGAAAGAGGCCTGACTGTCGATATATCTTCCATCTTCAACACCGCCAGCATAGTTGTAATACGGTATATGATAATAGTCATCAGACCAATATCCCCTGTATGTAAGCCGCGGAATGAAGCAGACTCTGTCTGAAAAACGTATGGCAGCAACGAAATCAGCCTTGAAAATAGGGAATGATTTGCCGCTGTTGGCACCGATTCCCCCCAAAGGCAAACTGAAATCGGCATTGAAATAGATTCCTTTATTTGTAAAATATCTACTGTCTCTAGTATCGAATGTAACCTTTACATACGGCAGAAGATAGTTCCACGAGCCCTTTATATCAACACTACCATCATTAACCTCCTGCACGGTCTCAGGATCCGAATATTGCTGTGGGTCAGCTGTTGTCCAATCGAGAACATTGTATGCCTCAAATGCTATTCCCAAATCAATGTTCCAGTTTCTCACATACAGGTTAGACAATGAAGCGGCAAGTTTGTTCCTGACGAATTTCAAATGACCAACTGTTTTGGAATCATCAAAAATGCTCACATCAGTTGAATTGAACTTGTACTCAAAATTGAATTTCGGGATCCTTTTTGAAATATATGAATACTTGACCTGAACATATGGATTATAACTCAACCTCACATTCAAATCAACCCTGCTGCCAAAGAGTTGCCTGCTCCACATACCCAAATGCAACAGCACGGCAGCAGCCTCCTCTGTATCGTACCTGACTCCTACGCCTGCCTCATGCTTGGGTCCCTCAACAAAATCAATTACAAGTGTATCGGGGTACTGAGGGCTGTCGCCCTTCATTGTGTAGTTTATGGAGCTGAAGGCGCCAGTTCCATAAAAGCGGTTAATGGCCTTGTTAAGATCCTCACCTGTTATGGTGCTTTTGAATGAGCCATCTTCATGATTGAAATTTTCTATACCATCGGTAAGTCTTCCGTGGTTGAGAAGCCACTCCACATCCTTTGGATCAATGCCGTTCACCTTTATATTGGATATGTAATAGACATCCTTCTCTATTGGAATTGCATGATATGTTCTCTTACCCTCTGCCTTTGCCGGCTCAACCTTATACTTTTTGAGAGCCTTGGAAAGAGCCTCGAGCTGAGGTATCACACCTTTGGCAGCAACATCACCAATAACAAGAAGGGAATCAATGGCCTGCTTGTTAAAAGAGAGTGTCGAATAGTTCGAGACATCAGGCTGAATGTATATGTCCGTATCCTTCAGGTTCTTATGATACTGCTCAACTCCAAGAAGGCCTATGAGCTGCATAACCACATTTGGAAGAGTGTTCAACTGCTCCGCCGTGAAGAGCTTGTCCTGAATATCAACACCAATTATTATATCGGCGCCCATACTCCTTGCAACATCAACAGGATAATTGTCAACCACACCACCATCTACAAGCACCTTACCATCTATTGTAACAGCCTCAAAGAATCCCGGAATAGCCATTGTAGCCCTCATTGCCATTGGCAGCGAGCCATGATTCAGAACAACCTTCTCACCATTGGAAAGGTCCGTAGCAATGCAGGCAAACTCTATTGGCAACTGACGGAAATCCATTGAATCGCGATATCCGCCGGAGTATCCATTAAGAACATTATAAACATTCTGACCATTCACGAATCCACTCGAGAGAAGTTTCTTGTTCTCACCCTTTCGCAATGTACTGAACGGCACCATAAGGAAGTACTTCTGGTCCTCCTCCTTTGTCTTGTAGAATGCATCCCTTCTCACAGTAGTGTTGCTCAGGATTCTATCCCAATCCATGGAACGGAACATACCCGACAGTTCATCTGCAGTGTAGCCAATGGAATATAGACCACCAACGAGGCCTCCAATACTGGTTCCAACAATCATATCAACAGGAATCTCCAACTGCTCCAAAGCCTTGAGCACACCCACATGCGCAGCGCCCTTTGCGCCACCGCCACAAAGAACCAAAGCCACCTTAGGCCTCACTTTCCTGTTGAGAAGCGACTCCGGCATAACAAACTGCTTTACAGAATCAACCCCCGCAGAAGCCACTACCGTATCAGATTTCAACTCATCAGACTCTGCAGACCCAACTCCATACTCTCCAAACTCTCCGCCATATACACTCTCTCCTGACCTACTACTCAGCCCACGAAGTTCAGGCACAACACCTGCAGCGTATGTCTTTGCAACGCAGAGCACAACGGCCGCAACAACAAAAAAACAGACTCTCAATACTCTCATAACAAATAACTATTTAGCACCCCCTCTCCACAAGTTCAACATCCTTCCATCTAACTCAAATTCAGCAGACTCCCCTCTCCTTCCCACTCAGCAGACCGCAGGCTGCGAATATATCCTCTCCCCTTGAAGCCCTTATTGTAGCGGTTATTCCACCGGCATTTATCCTGTCGCGGAAAATCTCCATTGCCCCTATTGGAGCGCTCCTCAAAGGAGAATCCGGAATAGCATGGAAACGAATCAAGTTCACCCTGCACTCCAACCCGCGAAGCAGACGAATAAGCGCATCAGCATGACTCTTTGAGTCATTCACACCCTGGAATACCGTATATTCAAAACTCACGCGGCGCTGGCCGGTGAAATCATATCTTTTCAATAATGATACCGTCTTTTCTATAGGAAAAGCCTTCTCCATAGGCATCAGTTCCAGCCTCTGCTCCGGGAAGGGATTATGCAGCGATATTGCAATGTGCACCTTTGTCTCCTCCAGAAGTCTCTCCAAGGCCGGCATCACACCAATGCTGCTCACGGTTATTCTCTTTGGCGACCACGCAAACCCCCATGGTGCAGTAAGAATCTCCAGCGAAGCAAGAACGGCGTCAAGATTGTCAAGCGGTTCGCCCATTCCCATGAACACAGTGTTGGTAAGTTCCATATGCTCATCAACCCCCAGAAACTGACCTATTATCTGCGCAACCGATAGGTTTCCATGGAACCCCTGTCTTCCCGTCATGCAGAACCTGCAGCTCATCTTGCACCCCGCCTGCGACGAGACACAGAGCGTGGATCTATCGCCATCGGGAATCATAACAGCCTCAA
>DCHN01000055.1 GCA_002315995.1 Bacteroidales bacterium UBA1751
ACAATGTTACAGACAACGGTGTAAGTTGCAACGGCGTTGTTGCCGGCGGGGGAACATTCAATTCTGTAAAAGAGAAAATTCCATATTTCAATGCATTGATACCCAACTCTTTGAAATATGGAATTTTCTCTTTTACAGAATTGAATGTTCCCCCGCCGGCAACAACGCCGTTGCAACTTACACCGTTGTCTGTAACATTGTTGCAGCTGCCAACGCTGCCTGAAACCTCACTACAGCTGCCAACATTAAACGTGCGCACATTCAGTTCATAAATGACAAGTTCATTCATTGGCCTACCAATGTGAACATCGCCACTCCAGTCAAACTCCCCCTTGACAATGCGCCCCAGATACTGATGCCCGTCAGCAGCCCGCCAGAAGAGTTTAGCATAAGGATCAACCAGAATATTCGTATTGTTGAACCTGTGTCCATGCTCAGGAGCCCAAGGACCATCCATTATGTAACCATAGCCTGTATCTTCAAGGGTGTTCGTACCTGGACCGGCAAAAGTTAATGCGCCTGAATCCTTTTTGCCTGCAGAGTAAACGCCGAGTCCTTTGACAAGAACTGAAAAGGTATCTCCAAAACGGCATGATTCCGGAATTTGTATTGAAGCAAAAGCATCCCCCACTGCCACACCGCCACCTTTTGCCTCCAATGCCTTCAGATCAAAAAGCAGAAGTGTACAAGCAGTGGCATTATGGGACATCACCGAAAAGTTTATTCCCTCATCCGTTAAAGTGGTACCTAATATGTTTGGATTTCCCCTTTCAATATTCATATCCAGCTACAATTTCTTTCAAAATTACAAAAAAAGGGAATATTGATATTATGCTTATTAGGAATATGTTAACTTTGTATATGTAATAATGTGTAATAACGATTGGTGCTATGGAGGAAAAATCAGGAATAAACAGGTTCATGCAACTTGCAATAGATGAGGCAAGGGAGGGAATCCGTAATGGACATGGCGGACCTTTTGGCACTGCCATAGTGAAAAACGGTGAAGTGGTGGCAACTGGACACAACCATGTTCTCTCTGAAAACGACCCAACCTGCCACGGGGAGATAGATGCCATTCGCAAGGCATGCAAAAAACTGGGCACATACGATTTGAACGGCTGCGAACTCTACACCACAGGCGAACCATGCCACATGTGCCTTTGCGCCTGTATGTGGGCCAATATAAGCAAGATATATTACGGCTGCACAATTGCAGACAACGCAATAATAGGGTTCAGGGATGAACACTTCAACACAATATTCGGTGGCCGTGACAAGCTTGGTGACTATATGAGCGAACTCAACAGGGATGCCTGCCTGGAACTCTTTGAGGAGTACAGAAATAGCAAACACGGGACATATTAAAATGGAGAACAAACTGTAACAAAAAAGAAAAAAATATGAGCGAAAACAATCACAACTGGACATTCAGCAACTTTGGCGGAATGAGCCGCATAAACATAGTATCAGGTGAGGATATAGCTCACCTTGGAGAACTTGATCAGAAACTCTGGACAGTGCTCAGCTGCCCTGCCTCAGGCTTGGAATTCAACAGCAGAGCCCTTGAGATTCTGGACTCAGACAAAGACGGGAATATTCACGCCAATGAGGTGATTGCAGCTGCAAAGTGGCTTACAGGCTCTCTGAAAGATCCTGAAATGCTCATTAAAGAGGAGAAGAGCATTTCAGCAGAAGCCTTCAATGCAGAAAACGAAGATGGAGCGAAACTTCTTGAGGCAGCAAAGCAGGTTTCAACGCTGATCAAAGCAGCAGATGCTGCCGAATCAGTTCAAATTTCCACAGATGATGCAGATGCTGCCATAAAGATTCTCACAGAGAAAATGGAGCAGCAGAAAAAAGATGCCATTGCCGCCCAAACCAATGACTCCATTCCATACGGAGATGCCTCCGATGCAGTACTCGCAGCCTTCCTCTCAATTGGAAAGAAGATTGATGACTACTTCATAAGATGTTCTCTCAGTAAATTTGATTCAGCAAGCCGCGAGAAGCTTGACGTATCTGCGGAGAAGATTGCCGCAATAAGCGACAAGGACACCAACGGTTGCTGGAGTGAAATAGCTGCATACCCTCTGGTTCACATTGCCGAAAATGGGAAACTACCTCTCAATGAAGTTGTGAACCCTGCATGGGCCAAGGATTTCAACACACTTAAAGAGAGCGCATTCTCAAAAGATTATCCAAAGGCTGATGATATAACAGAAGAGGAGTGGAAAGCAGTTGCAGCAAAACTCAATGCCTACAACGAATGGAAAACAAATGCAGCCGGCAAAGGAGAGGAGGCAACAAAAGAGAGTCAGGCACTCATTGACTCCATTTTAAAGCTGAAGGATTTCATCATTCTATATTCCTGCTTCTACAAATTCCTGCGCAACTATATAACATTCAATGACTTCTACACAGCAGGAGAAGAACTTGAATCAACATTCCAGGCAGGAAAACTCTATATTGACCAGCGTTGCTGCAACCTCTGCATAAGGGTGAACGATATATCTAAACACGATGACATATCAATATATAGTGGGATGTTCCTAATTTACTGCAATTGCAAATCAAAGGAGTTGAACAAAGAGATGACAATTGCAGCTGCCATTACAACCGGAGATATAAACAACCTCAGACTTGGGAAGAACGGAATATTCTACGACCGCAACGGCAACGATTGGGATGCTACTGTAATAAAGATAATTGACAACCCAATAAGTATAAGGCAGGCCTTCTGGTCACCTTACCGCAAGTTCTGGCAGTGGTGCAACGACAAAATCAACAAAGCAGCATCAGACCGCGAATCACAGGCAATCGGTTCTCTTACCGAAAAGGCCGAGAAAGCAACAACAGATCTGAAAACAGCTGCTGAAACTCAGGCTGCCGGTGCAAAGCCCATAGAGAGTTCCACAGAAAAGAAGCAGGCATTTGACATTGCCAAGTTTGCCGGTATCTTTGCTGCTATTGGCTTGGCAATTGGTTATATCACCGATGCCATAGTTAAGACGGTTCAAGGCATTTCCCAGGAGTGGTACTACCCTATTATATTTGTAGCAGGAATAATACTTGTTATATCCGGCCCATCTGTTTTCATTGCCTGGGGCAAACTCAGAAAGAGAAATTTGGCACCGCTGCTCAATGCCAACGGCTGGGCTGTAAATGCGGCATCTCTCATAAGCATACTCTTTGGAGCAACCCTGACAACACAGGCCAAATATCCTAGAGTTGAACTGATTGACCCAATAGCCGCAAAAGCACATTTGAGAGCAAAAAGAAGAACTATCTTCTGGATTGTTCTTATTCTGCTCCTCGCCCTTGCAGCCGTAGCACTCTGGCTCCTCCTGAAATACAACATCATCTCCTGCCCTTGTTGCTGCAGTTGGAAATAGCATTACGTACAAATAAAGAAAAGTTGCACAAATGTGGGCTATCCGCGTTTGTGCAACTTTTTTAGGGTAAAAGAGTTATTATCTAAAACTCAAACTCAACAACTATAGGTCTGTGGTCAGATGGACGCCAGAAGTTTGAGAGTTCCTGAGGGTCACGCACCGGTGTTGTATAGTCGTTTGAAATCACCTCCGCCCTGGTCATGCTCTCGAACATAGGCTTTGTGGCATAGATGAAATCGATTCTGGAATCACCCGGCATTGTCCTAACGAATTCACCGTTATAGAATCTGTTCACAATGTCTATATAAGGTGTATTGTCACGAATATAGTCGTGAACAAGGAAGCGACTGTCGTCCTCAGGATATTGATATACCGCATTGTCAACTCTGGAACGTGAATTGAAGTCACCCATCATCATCCAATACTGGTTTTCAGCATCAGGAACACTCTTAATGGTGTGGTTGCAGATGAACTCCAGCTCCATTTTCCTGTACCAATCTCCCTCACGCAAAGCCTTTGAAGAGTCCTTGTCCTCTGCCCTGAACTTCCACGCCTGAGGCCAGGTATGGAGCGTTACAATATTCACTGCGCGACCGGCAAGTTCAAGGCGCGCCCAACCGCATCCGTGCGAAACCACGCTATCGGGCTCAACACCAATCAGTTTGTCCACATACTCTATTGGATATTTTGATGTCACTACCTGTGGATAGTCATCTCTATATCCACCCACACCCCAGTATTTGTGACCGTAGCGCAGCGCAAGCTCCTTCCATCCATCGGTCAGGTAGCGCTCCGAAGGGAGCATGGCACTATCGCTATTGGTATAGTATATAGACTGCCCCTCGCACCATACGCAGATGTCCGGGTCAATTCCCTTCACAAACTCAACAAAACGGTCATAGTTGTCATTCTGCCCATCCCACATGCCATTCTGAATGTTCCAGTAGAGTAGACGGAACTTCTGCGGCTCCCTGTTGCATGAACAGGCCGAAAGCATCAGGCAAAAAGTCAAAAATGAAAAAACGGAAAAAGTAAAGAATCTCTTCATAAGAATAGCTTCAGTTAATATGCATTATTTCCTATTTGCCAGAAGCTCATTTGCCTTCTTCATTGCAAGCGAAATATGTGGCTGGATACAACCATCGGAGAGTTTGAGGTCAAGGCCGAACTTGTTCAAAGTTGCCTGAACGGCAGGAGTGACTCCGGAGAGAATCACCTTCACACCCTTGCTGTGGTTACGGTCAATGAGGTTGCGAAGGTTGTTGATTCCGGTTGAATCAATGAAAGGCACCTTTCTCATACGTATGATTCTGACCTTTATACCATCCTTGCGGCTCTCATACTCCTCAAACTGGTTTGCAAGTCCAAAGAAGAAAGGACCGTTAATCTCATAGATATCCAACCCCTCGGGAATTGTAAGATGCTCTGTATCATCCATATTTACCTTCTCATCATCCTCTGTTGCAGCAATCTCAGCCTCCTCCAGCACACGAATTGAAGTAACCATGGTTACACGTCTTACAAAGAGTACAATAGCCATGAGAATTCCAACCTCTATGGCCACAGTGAGGTCAACTATTACAGTGAGGAAGAAAGTGATGAGAAGAACAGCCACATCTGCCCTGTCGCCCTTGAGAAGATACTTGAACGAACGCCACTCACTCATGTTGTAGGCAACCATTACAAGTATTGCCGCAAGTGCAGAGAGCGGAATGTAAATGGCATACGGCATGAGGAAAAGATATATGAGAAGAAGTACAACTGCATGTATGATACCTGTAACAGGCCCCTTTCCACCATTCTTTATTGAAGCCATTGTTCTAGCAATTGCTCCTGTTGCAGGAATACCGCCAAAAAGAGGGGTGACGATGTTTGCCACACCCTGACCAATGAGCTCAGTGTTTGAATTGTGACGTTTTCCGGTTGAACTGTCGGCCACCATAGCTGCCATAAGCGACTCTATTGCACAGAGAATTGCAATGGTGAAAGCTGGAGATACAAGGCCTCTAATGGTCTGGAAGTCCATTTCAGGAACTACAGGTTCAGGCATTGGAAGCCCGCTTGCAAGCTCAGGAAACTTGGTGCCTATTGTGGCAAGATGAATTCCGCCGAACTTCTCGAGCAACACCGAACCAACTGTTCCGAGAACAAGCGCAATGAGAGAACCAGGTATCTTCTTGTTAATCTTGCCCCAGAAAATAATTACCAGAAGAGATATTATACTGAATGCGGCCTCATACCAGTTAATATTGCCAAGGTTTGAGAAGTAGCATCCCCACTCAGGAATAAATCCTGAAGGGACTGTAACATCCATTCCAAGGAAATCCTTTACCTGTGTTGAGAAAATTGTAACGGCAATACCGCTGGTGAATCCAACCACAATAGGATAAGGCATGAACCTGAAGATGATACCCATCTTACACAACCCCATAACTACGAGAATGACTCCCGCCATAAGGCTGGCAATTATGAGTCCCTGCATTCCATATTTGGCAACTATACCGGCTACAATAACAATGAAAGCTCCCGTAGGACCGCCAATGAGGAAATCACTGCCTCCAAGTAAACTTATGAGAAAGCCTGCAACAATTGCGGTAATAAGGCCCTGCTGAGGTGTCACACCGCTGGCAATACCGAATGCAATTGCAAGCGGAAGCGCAATTACACCCACTATTATACCCGCAATGAGGTCCGATGTAAATGTCTGTTTATTGTAGTTACCCTTTCTGAAAAGGGTGAAGAATTTAGGTCTGAAAACCTGTGAAAACTTATATTCCATTTTCATTTTCTACTGCGATAGTTTATCTACTTGTCCCAAACCTTTTTATATATCAAGCACTGAGCCCTTTGCCTTGCTTTTGTGAAATTTCACGAAGCTCTCAGCATACTCAACATCACTCTGCATACCTCTGAATAGCTCCATTCTTTCATGCTCCTTATCATACCAACTCTCAGGTTCCTGACTCACATGGCAGAAACAAGCCTCCTTCTTCTGCTTTTCAACCTCTGAAATGTCAACAAAATCGGTTGGGAAGAAGTGCATTGTCTGAATGCCTGTGCAAACCTCAAAATAGTAGAGTTCAAAAGGATTCTCACTGTTCTGCCAAACGTCGAATACAAGTGATGAACAGTTTCTGTGGTCCCTGTGGCTGTCAATTGGCCAATGGGCAAATACAACATCAGGTTTGTACTCCTCAATTATGGCCTTCATCTCTTTGTATGCCTCCGGAGTGATACGGGTGTCACCATCTATCTGGCTCATGAATATTGGCTTCACGCCAAGAATCTTGCATGCCTTTTCAGCCTCGGCTGTTCTGATTCTTGCAGAGTCGTCAAGACCGGTTCCGGGAATTCCACGCTCTCCACGTGTGAAATAGACTGAAAGAACATTATGACCCGCTTTTGCAAGTCTTATCATGGTTCCACCGCAACCTGTTTCAGGATCGTCCGGATGTGCTCCAATTACCATTATAGTCTTTGGGGAAGTAGTTTTTGAACCGTCAAGAGCTCCGGAAAGGGTGCCCTGAGAGCCAAAAGCATCGCTGCCTGAAATGGCTACCGCTGCCACAGCAGCACCGCCAGCCTTAAGCATTTCACGTCTGGAAATTTTACTCATAATTGAAGAATTACTATTTATTAGATATTATTTGATTATTTTCCTGTTTGTTAATGGAAAGTCTCTATGATGTTTCAAATTGTAAGTCATATTTTGAAAATCATTTTCAAAGATACGGAATAAATGGCAAAAATCATAATAGGAGGCCGTTTTTATTGAGTGAAAATTGTTTGCAAATCAAAAAATTAGCAGTAGATTTGCACCATCAAATGATTAAGAAAATGAGATTTGTCCACACATCTGTTCATCACATCCACCACCATTCAGAGATGAAGCGGTAGGCCTTGTTGTTGGACTTTTCTCAACAAATAATAAATATACAGGCTTACCGCTCAGGTAAGCCTGTTTTTTTGATAACGAATTGAAATATTGAATATGCTTAGACTTGCACTGCAATCAAAAGGGCGTTTGAATGAAGAGAGCCTTGCCCTCCTCTCGGAAATTGGAATCAAGATTGACGATTCCAAAAGAAAGTTTCTTACAAAGTCTTCCAGCTTTCCAATAGAGGTGCTCTATTTGCGTGACGACGATATTCCACAGGTAGTTTTTGCAGGAACATCACAACTGGGAATAGTTGGCCTTAACGAGGTTGAGGAGAAGGGGTTCAAGGTAAAAGTCATAAGCAAACTCGGATTCGGTGGATGCCGTATAAGTCTTGCCATTCCAAAGGGCGAAGAGTACGACGGACCGCAGTGGTTCAACGGCAAAACAATTGCCACATCATACCCTAATATTCTGAAGAAATATCTTAAGAAAAACAACATAAGCGCAAGAATAGAGGTCATAACCGGTTCAGTTGAAATTGCTCCGGCAGCAGGAATCTCAGATGCCATATTCGATATAGTATCCTCAGGCGGAACACTTGTTTCAAACGGACTAAAAGAGGTTGAGAGGGTGTTTGAATCTGAAGCCGTTCTTATTGGAAACGGCAACTTCTCACCTGAAGAGAAGGAGAATCTCGATGAAATGCTCTTCAGAATTGAATCTGTAAAGGCAAGTCGCGGAAAGCAATATATTCTTATGAATCTTCCTCAGAAATCAATAGACAAGGCGCTGGAGATACTACCTTCAATGAGAAGCCCTACAGTTCTTCCATTGGCAGCAAGTGGGTGGTGCTCCCTCCACTCTGTAGTTGACAAAAAGGATCTCTGGGAGAAGATAAAGGCCCTCAAAGCCATTGGAGCAGAGGGTATCCTTGTATTGGGAGTAGATAAAATCATTGCATAAAGCTGGAAAAGCATCATGAACATTATAATTAACCCACAGCGCAGTGAATGGAAAAGCCTCTGCTCAAGGCCATCTTCAGACTCTTCTGCAATAAGAAGCAGCGTTGAGTCAATTTTAAACGATGTAAGGGAGAGAGGCGACAAGGCTCTGAGGGA
>DCHN01000015.1:0-400 GCA_002315995.1 Bacteroidales bacterium UBA1751
GTATCTCGGGGACTGGACATTGTGGGTGATTCTCCATTCGTATGGAGACTTTTACTACATAGATCAACCTACTGCTGCTTACCGAATCAATCCTACATCAGCTACACATACCTGCAATAGGGTTGGTCGGGCATACGCAAGTTTCTATATATGCAACCGGGTTGCCGATGTTCTTCCTGATGAGTATTCGGACATCATCAAAAAACTGCGTGATACCAGGTGGGTATGGATTAGTGTAATGCACGCTTACAAGGCATCAGGAAGGTATTTGGGGCTATTTTTTGCAACTTTTATGGCCGCAATATTGTGTCCGAAACTGTTAATTGAGGAGTTAAAGAGAAAATATGGTAAATAACATAGCAATATACGGTGCAGGCGGCCTTGGAAGAGAGGTGGCCTG
>DCHN01000015.1:472-6083 GCA_002315995.1 Bacteroidales bacterium UBA1751
GATCCTTTGCTCAAAGGTAAACAGATTTCGCATTTTGGTCCATGCTTGGGTGGAATTGAGGAACTGAATGCGTGGAACGAGGAATTGGCTGTGGCCATAGCCATAGGAGAATGTTCGGACGTGATGAATATACATGGAAGAATACACAATGACAAAGTGTACTTTCCAAATCTGATTCATCCAAGTTTCTTTTTGTCAGACAAGGAGACTTTTGAGATTGGAAAGGGCAATATTATACACGGCGGGAGTTCTGCTTCCTGTGATGTCACTATTGGTGATTTTAATATCTTGAATGACTTTGTAACTATTGGCCATGATGCCGTGATTGGTTCTTTCAATTCTTTTAAGCCATCGTCAAGAATATCAGGAAATGTCAGAATAGGCCAGTGCAATTTTTTTGGAGTGGGCAGTATTGTTCTCGAGAAATTGACAATTGGCAATAAGGTGCGATTGGCTGCTGGCAGTGTTCTTATGAACAATGCAAAAGACGGATATCTCTATATGGGAGTTCCTGCATTGAAAATGGATTTCTAATTCCACTTCTTAATTTTTCTTCATTGTGAGTACGTGGTCTATGCACTCGGGGAAGTCGGAGGCGTAGTGTGAGACCATAAGCAGGGTCTTGTGGTTGCGCTGGGCAAATGCGGTGATTACGCGCTTTACCAGATTGCAATTTCTTTGGTCGAGGCCGTGCATAGGCTCATCAAGAATCAGGAGTTCCGGGTCCTTGACGAATGCTCTGGCCAGAAGGCACAGACGCTGCTCTCCGCTTGATATCTGCAGATATGAACGCCCCTTGAGGTGGCTGATTCCAAATATCTCCATCCAAAGATCCCTCGTGCGCAACTGCTCCTGGTCAAGCCTGTGTGTTATGCCCGGCGTATCAAAGAATCCGCTGGCAACTATATCCTCGCAAGGCAGGTTGCTTGAATATGCCCTGAACATCTCCGGACTCACATATCCTATATGTCTCTTTATTTCCCAGATGCTCTCGCCGCTCCCACGCTTGTGCCCGAAGATCTCTATGTCACACGCATACGCCTGCGGATTGTCTGCACATACAAGTGAGAGCAACGTAGATTTCCCGGCTCCGTTCTCACCGCTCAAAGCCCACCTTTCACCCTCGTGAACACACCACTCCAACTTCTTCAAAATGGTCCGCTCGCCGTATGCAATTGTAATTCTGTTGAATCTTAGCACCTCTGCTCCCTCCTCCTTGGGGTAGAAAGCCACTTCAGAGAGGTTCTTTTCCGGAATGGAGGCAATGCTCTTTTCAACATTCGTTTCCCGGCAACCCTCACCATTTGCCTTGCAGCACTCCTTTTCTCTGCTACCTGCCGATAGATACTCTCCCACCTCCATTTTGCTGCCTACTGAAAGGCCGCTTACCGGAACCACGTGTGTTATGAAATCGGGAATGTCGTCACTCTTTGCAAGAATCATTATTACAAGAAGCGGTTTGCTGGCAATGAGATTTTTAAGAAGTTCGGTGAGTTCCTCGCGTGATTGAGCGTCCAGACCTATATAAGGGTTGTCAAGAACCAGCACTCGCGGCATATTCTCAAGAGCCTTCCCAATCTGATACTTGCGCAACTCACCGCTCGAGAGCTTAAGAGTACCATCGTCATTCTCCTCCTGCTGGCTCTCCCAACGCTGCTGCAAATAATAGCCTCCTCCAGAATGACCGTAGGCATCGAGAAAGGTTATGTACTTTACATTGTCAGAAACCAGTTTGTACTGCGATGGCGCAAAGTCATACTTCAGCGCATTGCCCCTGAACTGGTATCTCCCGGTAAGCATCTGTGCGAACCTGCTCTTGCCGGAGGCGTTGTCACCAACAACGGCAATCTGCTCCCCGTTGTAAACCGTGAGGTTAACAGGTGAGGTGAAAGCAAAGAGGGGATTGCCGGCAACCCCCTCTGTTATATCAATGATTTTCTGCATCAAATCAATACTTTATCATAGTAACAACACCATCCATTGTGGTAACAAGCACTCTATCCTTTCCAATAGGAACAATGCAGTTCACAAGCGCAAAAGAGACCTTGTGCTTCCAGATCAATGAACCATCGGCCACGTTGGCAGCAAAGATGTTGCCCTTGTCGGTAGGAATGAAGAGGATGCCTTTGCCGCCCTTTCCCTTGCCGGCCACGCAGCTCATTGGGGTAGGGGCAATTTCATAACCGAAGCCGTAGTTGGCACTCCATGCCTTGCTAGGGAATCTGGTCTGTGTTGAGAAGGCCCAAACCTCATCTTTCATAAGCTTTACAAAGTAGAGGCTCTTGTCAGGCGATACTCCCAGCGACTCTCTTCCGCCATACTCCTTCCATGTTGCCTGACCATTCTTGGCGTCAATGTAGTATGAATATCTCTCAGGTGTTACAATGATTATTTTGCCATTCACTTTCTGTGGATAGACCGCTGCAGGAGAGAGCATTCTGCTTCCTTTGGTGCTCCAGCTCCACTGAAGTTTTCCTGTGGTTGGATTGAGCGAATATAGTGTGTTGGCCCAGTCGCCTATTACCACCTGCTCGTTATCGACATACGCCCTGGCTTCAATGAACCCTTTTATGTTTCCGTATCTCCATACCAAAGCACCGCTCGATAGATTCAGACAACGGAAAGAGCCGTCTGATGCTCCGAAGTAAACTTTACCTCCAAAGATGACCGGCGCGCCCAGAACTGACTTGTCGCATTTGTGCTTCCATTTCAGACGTCCGTTCTTGAGGTCAAGAGCGTACATATATGTATCGCAACTGCCAACCACAACAATGCCGCCGCTTATTGCAGGGGTTGAGAATATCTTGCCCGATGTGGCAAACTCCCATATCTTGCTGCCGTCTGCAGCACTTACACACTTTACTGCACCGTTTGTATTGGCATATACCACTACCGGTTTTCCGCCATTCTCGGAGTATGCAGCGCCGCAACCTATGTCGTAATCCTCCTCAATGGTCCAAAGTTCCTTTATATTCGGGTATTCGTTGTTCATTGACTTGTCGGGACGCGGCCACTTCTGGTCTGTTCTGTATGCGAGTCCATTGCTGAGCCTTACATTATACCACGGCTCTTTGGTCTTTCCCTCAATGTCAACCTTCTTGCCATCTCTGGTAATCTTTGCCGGGGCTATTCTCTCCCTGAATGTAACGTTGTTGCCGTTCACTGTAACAATGTTGTAGCCTGGGCCATCCTTGCCTCTGTTCTGGGAAGAGCGTCCTATTGCACCCGGAATGCCCTCATACTCCATAGCTCTGTCCTGGTGCCAGTGACCATTGAGAATGAGCTGGGTGTTCATTCCTTTGAGCCGGTCGAGCACTGCTGTATAGTTGAGCATTGAGGTGTCCATAGGGTAGTGGTTCACAAAGAATACAGGTTCGTCTGCTGGAATTGCCTTCTTGAGAGAATCAAGGAAGAGAAGACCATCGCGAGGGTGAAGGGCAGGAGCCATTCTCATATTCGGGCCGCAGTTTGTTCCAATGAAACGGATGCCTTTATGTTTGAAGGTGTAGTGCTCGTATCCGAATATTCTCAGGAATGAGTTGCATCCGCTCTCGCTCCACTTAGCGTCGTGGTTTCCGGCAACAATCCAGTATGGTTTGTTGAGTTTGTCAAAGAGGTTCTTTGCAAGAACAAGTTCCCTGTCGGCTCCAAAGTCGGTTATGTCGCCGGCAAAGAGAACAAAGTCAATATCGGGGTTGCTGTTTATGTCATCTATACACGCCTGTGCATCAACAACGCTCGGAGAATCCACTCCAAGATGAATGTCTGAGAGGTATGCAAAAGAGAAGTTGCCTATTTTTTCTGTTTGACCGTTTGCGGAAAGAGAAAAAACGAGTGTGAGCACTGCAGCCAGGCCACAGGCTGAAAATCTGCGCAATAAGTTCATGGTATTGGAAAATGTTATTTTACAAAGTAGTAGTGCTTCATCCAGAGTCTGAGCAGAGGATCAAGGAAATATGGGTCCTTGCTGCCGTTGTAGGCAATAATCTCCTTCTTTTCAAGCGCACCCTTTATGCGGTTTACATTGGCCGATGAATTGAGGTTGTACTTGTAGAGGATATCTGCTGAGGAGAACTTGGTAACTCCGTCGAGAAGAGCCTTGAGGAATCTTACCTGATGCCTTGTGAGGCCGAACGCAACTGAATGGAAGAGGAATGAGTGCAGGTTTATAAGCCTGCCCAGAGCCTCGTCGAATATTTTGTCGTTCATGTATCCCTTTGTGAGGTCAAAACATATTGAAGCGAGCTGCTGAGCATACCAAGGGTCACCCTCAACGGTTCTGTATATCTGCAGGGCCATGTCGCTGTTTATGATTTTACCGGCCTTGAGGAAGCCCTTTTCAATGAATGCCGAGAATATGTTCTCGTCAATTGGCGCAAGCTTTATGTTCTCGGCAAACTTGTAGAAGTACTTTGTCTCGTAGAAGATATAATGCATTGCATTTGTTCTCTCACCGGTAATTATGTACGATATGCCGTTGTGTGTGCTCCATACCTTGTCAAGAATGGAGAAGAATCTCGATGGATCTTCAAAGAGGAGAAGGTCCTGGAACTGTTCGAAGTATATTATTATATGATCCTTGCTGTCCTTTGCCAGTTTTGCGGGCAATTCAAGAATTTCGGTTATCTGGCTCTCGGTGAGAAGATCCTTGTTCTTGTTGGTAAGTGCTGTGACACCTATTCGCTTTTCGTTGAGAATGTATGGAGCCGATGGAATGTACTTCTTGGCCATTGCAAGCATCTCCATTGGAGATGATGCGTATCTTGAGAGAATAATGTTGGTATACCTTAGGAGGAAGGCCTCAATGCACCTCACGTTGAAGAGGTTCATGTTGAAAAGCGTGTACTGGTATGATTCCAGCCTCAGGGTTTCAAGCGTGTTGTAAATAAGTGAACGCTTTCCTATTCTGGCAGGGCCGTAAATGAGAATGTTGCTTCTCTCCCTAATGAGGTTGCTTAGCATTCTCACCTCCTTGCTCCTGCCAATGAAGGAGGCGCCGGTAACATAACCGTTGTATTCGAATGGTGACTCCATCTTTATTCTCTGATTAGAATGTTGATTTTCAGCCGCAAATATATGGTAACTTTTTTATTGTAACAAGTCCGTTATATGGTTTTTGAAAAAATAATCTTCAATTTTTGTTGGGTAAAGAAAATGTTATATCTTTGCGCGATTAAATATAGAAGGCAGTACAGCTCCTTAAAGTGTCACCTCGTTGTTGACCGCTTGCTGTCAAAACCATAAAATTTTTATTTATGTACGCAATTGTAGATATTGCAGGACAACAGTTTAAAGTTGAAGCGGGCAAAAAGATTTTTGTTCACCGTTTGAGCGAGTCAGCAGTTGGTGATTCCATCAAATTTGAAAAGGTGCTTTTGGTTGACAACAATGGCGCTGTAAAGGTAGGTAACCCTTACGTTGCAGGTGCTGCCGTTAATGCCAAGGTTCTTGAGCATCTTAAAGGTAATAAGGTAATCGTCTTCAAGAAAATCCGCAGAAAAGGATTTGACAAGAAGAATGGTCACCGTCAGTGTTTAACCCAAATAGAGATTGAATCAATCGCTTAATTAATTTAGTGTACTATGGCTCATAAAAAAGGTGTCGGTAGTTC
>DCHN01000015.1:6111-6457 GCA_002315995.1 Bacteroidales bacterium UBA1751
GCCGTGAATCAGAAAGCAAACGATTGGGACTTAAATTGTTTGGAGGACAGATTGCCAAAGCTGGTAATATCATTGTAAGGCAGAGAGGTACAGTTCACAACCCTGGCCAGAATGTTGGAATGGGCAAAGACCACACTCTTTATGCATTGATAGACGGCGTAGTAACTTTCAAGAAGAAAGCGGAAGGCAAGTCATACGTTTCGGTACTTCCTATTGAGTAAGGGAATGGCCGCGTAAATAAGAATAGAGGAGCATCCCTTTTTGAGGTGCTCCTTGTCTTTTTAAGTAAAGTGAATAAGATAAAGTAAAATAATATGCTAACACTTAAACTTTTAAGGGAACAGCC
>DCHN01000015.1:6463-15134 GCA_002315995.1 Bacteroidales bacterium UBA1751
GATTTTGTAATTGAGCGTCTGGCTGTGAAGAATTTCGATGCAAAGGAAATAGTTGCAACTATTCTTGATGAGGATAAGAAGAGAAGGGATGCGCAGGTTGAGGTTGACTCCCTCAAGGCTGCGCAGAATGCAAAGGCAAAGGAGATAGGCGCGCTTATGAAGGCCGGCAACAGGGAGGCCGCTGAGGCTGCAAAGGCTGAGGTGGCTGCGCTTAAGGAGAAGTGCGGAAAGCTCGAGGAACTTATGGTTGCCGCTGAGGAGAGTATGAACAAGTCACTTGTTCTTCTTCCTAACCTTCCATGTGCAATGGTTCCAAACGGAAAGGGGGCTGAAGATAATGTTGTTGTGAAGATGGGCGGAGACCAGACAAAGCTTCCAAAAGATGCAAAACCTCACTGGGAACTTGCAAAGGATCTTGATATAATTGACTTTGACCTTGGCGTTAAAATAACCGGAGCAGGTTTCCCTGTTTATAAGGGTAAGGGTGCAAAGATTCAGAGGGCTCTCATATCATATTTCCTTGAGAAGAATACAAATGCAGGTTACCTTGAGATTCAGCCACCGTTAATGGTGAACGAAGCGAGCGGTTTCGGTACAGGTCAGCTTCCAGACAAGGAGGGGCAGATGTACCACGTTGGTCTTGACAACTTCTACCTCATTCCAACAGCTGAGGTTCCTGTAACCAACCTCTACAGAGATATGATTCTTTCAAAGAGCGATTTCCCTGTAAAGCTTACAGCATATTCACAGTGCTTCCGCAGGGAGGCCGGTTCATACGGAAAGGACGTGCGCGGTTTGAACCGTCTGCACCAGTTCGACAAGGTTGAAATAGTTCAGCTCTCACTTCCTGAGAATTCATACGCTGCTCTTGATGGAATGGTTGCCCATGTAGAGACACTTGTTCAGGGGCTGGAGCTTCCATACAGGATTCTTCGTCTGTGTGGTGGTGATATGAGCTTTACATCTGCCATTACATACGATTTTGAGGTATATTCAGAGGCTCAGGGCCGCTGGCTTGAGGTCAGCTCCGTTTCAAATTTCGAGAGCTACCAGGCAAACCGTCTCAAACTCCGTTACAAGGATGAGAATGGTAAGATACAGCTTGCACACACACTCAACGGAAGTTCTCTTGCACTTCCTAGAATATTGGCTGCCCTCATTGAGAACAACCAGACTGAGGATGGCCGCATAAGAATCCCTAAGGCACTTGTTCCTTATACCGGATTCGAGTACATTGACTAGCAATACTCTTTTTGTCTGAACAATGGCGGTTGAAAAGATAATATTAGGAATAGACCCCGGAACCAATATCCTTGGTTACGGGGTCATTTCTGTATTGAATGGGAAACCGGAGTATGTAACTATGGGTGTGGTGAACCTCAAGAAGCTCAGTGACCATTTCCTTATTCTCAAGACCATTACCTGTGAGGTCTCGAAGCTTATTGAGAAATACACGCCTGATGAACTTGCAGTGGAGGCTCCTTTTTATGGGAAGAACCCTCAGGTAATGCTCAAACTGGGCAGGGCTCAGGGTGCTGCAATAGCAGCTGCGCTTATGAGGGACATTCCTATTTGTGAGTATGCTCCCAGAAGCGTGAAGCTTGCCATAACAGGAAAGGGAGCCGCTTCGAAGGAGCAGGTTGCTTCAATGGTGCAGCATATCTTCAAGATAAACGTGCCGCAGAAGTATAATGATGCCACTGATGCATTGGCAATTGCATTGTGCCACCACTACCATTCAACATCGCCTATTCTGGCTGCCCAAAGCCAAGGAGGAGGCAAAGGCGCGCTCAAAGCGCTGCTCGCGCGGGCAACAGATGGAAAAAACTATCGCAAGTGTAAAAAAAAGGAGGAGGAAGATTAAACTTTCGGCCTTTGGAGGCGTCTAATGTGCGAATTTGTGAAAAAGATTAAATGAAACGAGAGAAATTTTTAAAGGTGTTTCTTGCGGTTGCCGTTTTTGTGGCGCCGTTCATGTTGTTTGCTGAATCCTCTTCATTGGAGGCGCAACAGCAACAGCAACAGCCAAAGGGAAATGTTTATACTGTTACTGTTGTTGACAAGTCAACCGGTGAGCCTGTTGAGTTTGCAACGGTGAGTGCAAAATATATAGGTGAAACTGCTTCAAAGCACTATGCCCTTACCAATGAGGCCGGTCAGGCCACTCTTGATAAGATGAAGGTTGGCAGGGCTACCATAACCGTTGAGTATATGAGCTACAAGAAGCTTATATATACATTTGATATAAAGAAGGGCGCTAATGATGGTGGCAAGGTGCAGTTGGATCCTGACACTCAATTGTTGGATGCTGTTGTGGTATCGGAAGTGGGTAACCAGATGCAGGTGAAGAAGGATACCATTGAGTACAATGCAGACGTGTTCAAGACAAATGAGAGTGATATGCTGGAGGAGTTGCTCAAGAAGCTTCCTGGCGTTGAGGTATCTTCAGATGGTACAATTACTGCAAACGGCAAGACCATAAACAAGATTATGATTGACGGCAAGACCTTCTTCCTCGATGACCCTCAGCTGGCAACCAAGAATATTCCTGCAAAGGTTGTGAACAAGGTGAGGGTGCTTGACCGTAAATCTGATCAGGCTCGTTTCACCGGTATTGATGATGGAGACGAGGAGACTGTAATTGATCTTGGAATCAAGCCAGGTATGATGGGTGGTTGGTTCGGAAACCTTATGGGTGGATATGGAACTGAAGATAGATATCAGGGTGCAGGTATCGTTGCCAAGTTTACCGACAAGTCTCAGGTAAGCATTTTAACAAATCTCAATAACACCAACAACCGTGGATTCATGGATGTTGCGGGTTCAATGATGAGCAGCCTCAGGTCAAGCGGCGGTGGTGGCGGTAGAGGAAATGGCGCCGGAATGTTCGGCAACAGAAACGGTATTACAACCTCCAAAATGGCAGGAATCAATGCAACCAAGGATGTTTTGAGCGGGAAGATGAAACTTACGGGAAGTTACATGTACTCATCTTCAGACAGGGACGTTCTTGAAAAGACCAGCAAGGAGACCTTCCGTACAGAGAGCGAGAGCATGTTCAATACAGATGATGGTGACGATAATACTTTCTCCCAGGGGCACAGGTTCAATGGTGAGATGGATTGGAGCATTACCGACAATACATCAGTACTCTTCCGTCCGTATGTCAATATAAACAGTGGAGACTTTGATGAGAAGAGCATCTTCTCAACAAGAATAGGCGATGATCCTACCAATGACGGTAAAAGCTATAAGAGCGGAAACAACCAGTCACAGAGTGCGGGTGGACGACTTCTCTTCCGTCAGAAGCTGGGCAAGCCGGGACGTACAATGTCACTTATGGTGAACTATCAGTACCAGAACAACGACCTCAAGGGCAACAACTATTCGCTTACCGATTATTATGAAGAGGGAGTTGTAACATCTTCCGAACTCATTAATCAGGATTACGACAGAAATGAGCGCTCAAACAATGTAACGGCACGTATTTCATATACAGAGCCTCTTGGAAAGAACTTCTTCATTGAGGGTGCTTACCGTTACAACTACAAGAAAACCAACTCCGACAAGGATACCTGGGATATACTTGAAGATGGAACAAGAGTAATAAATCCTGTTTATTCTGCGCATTATGAGAATGTATTTACAACCCAGAGGGCTGAACTTACATTCGTTAAGCAGGAGGAGAAGTACAACCTCAATTTGGGTGTTACATACGAGCCTGCAAAGACCCAGAGTACAGGACTTCTGAGAGATACCACCTACACTACCGGCAATTTTGCGCCTAGGGCAAGGTTCGACTACCGTTTTTCCGACAGTAAATTCCTCAGAATCAATTATCGTGGGTACTCTTCACAGCCATCAATTACCCAGATGATGCCTCTTGCCGACAATTCGGACCCTTTGAAGGTAACTGTTGGTAATATGGAACTGAACCCATCGTTCACTCACAGCCTGTGGGCTGAGTACAGAACCAACAACAAGAAGAATTTCAGCTGGTTCGGAGCGAATCTCGATGCTTCATACAAGACCGACAATATTGTTAACAGCATCTATTACGATGACAAGTGCGTTCAGTATACCCAGCCGGTTAATGATAATACCCCTATATACAGCATCAATGGAAGGGTAATGCTCAACCAGCCGCTTGGAAAATCGAAGTTCACCGTAATGTCATTCACCAACCTTGGTTTTGGAAATGGTGTGAGCTTCGTTCTTGAGAACAGTGACTATGTGAAGAACATTACCAGGACACTGAACATCTCCGAAATGGCACGTCTGATGTATAGGACTGACGATGTGGAGTTGAGTGCAGGTGCCAGAATCAACTACAGGAATGCTTGGTATTCGGTTGAGTCGAAGGATAACCTCTCAACGTGGTCCAATACATATACCGCAGGTATCAATATAAACCTGCCTTGGAGCATGAACATAACCTCTGATTTCAACTATACCCATTACATAGGTTATGGCGACGGTTACAATGAGCCATCTTCAGTGTGGAATGCCGAGCTCTCGAAGACATTCCTCAAGAACTTCACCATTAAGGCAAAGGTGTTTGACATATTGGCTGATGCAAGGAACACCTACCGAAATACCACCGACAACTACGTTCAGGATGTTCAGAACAATACGCTTGGAAGATACGTGATGTTCTCTCTTGTATGGCGCTTCGGCAAATTCGGCAATGGAGGTGGCGGTGGCAGAATGGGCCACGGAGGTCCAATGGGCCCTCCTCCTGGCGGTGGTGGCAGAAGATTTTAAACTTAAGGCGTCTTTTGACGCCTTTTTTCGTAAATTTGCAGTTTGTGAAAAGAAGAGATTTATGAAATTTGGTTTTGACAACGACAAGTACCTGAAAATTCAGTCGGAACACATCAGGGAGAGGATTGAGAAGTTTGGAGATAAATTGTATATGGAGTTCGGCGGCAAACTCTTTGACGACAACCACGCCAGCAGGGTTCTCCCCGGATTCCAGCCAGACAGCAAGCTAAGAATGTTGCTCCAGCTGGCTGATTGCTGCGAAATTGTAATTGTAATTAGCGCCGTTGATATTGAGAAGAATAAGGTACGTCAGGATCTTGGCATAACTTACGATATGGATGTCCTTCGTTTGCGTGAGGAGTTCGAGGATGCCGGCTTCCTTGTAAGTTCAGTTGTAATAACACATTTCAATGGTCAGTCAAGCGCCGTTTCCTATAGGAACAAACTGGAAAGATTGGGAATAAAGACCTATTTCCACCATACCATAGAGGGGTATCCCAACAATATTGCACTCATAGATTCAGAAGAGGGATTCGGAAAGAACGATTACGTTGAAACCACCCGTCCGCTTGTAGTTGTTACTGCACCTGGCCCCGGAAGTGGAAAAATGGCGGTATGTCTGAGCCAGCTCTATCAGGAGCACAAGAGAGGCATTAAGGCCGGATATGCAAAGTTCGAGACCTTCCCTGTATGGAATCTTCCGCTCAAGCACCCGGTAAATATAGCGTACGAAGCTGCAACAGCAGACCTCAATGACGTTAACATGATTGATCCGTTCCATCTTGAGGCATACGGCACAATGGCGGTGAACTACAACAGGGATATTGAGATTTATCCTGTTCTGAACGCCCTCTTTGAGATGATTTATGGTGAGAATCCTTACAAGTCACCTACAGATATGGGTGTGAACATGCTCGGCTACTGCATGAGTGACGAGGATGTCTGCTGCAATGCTGCAAGGGACGAGATTATAAGACGTTACTACACCGCTCTTGACAAACTTGCCGACGGCGGTTGCAACGACAACGAAGTGAACAAGATTGCTCTGCTCATGCAGCAGGCAAAGATAAATACAGACTATAGGAAGGCTACCGTTGCCGCAAAGGAGCGTAAGATGCAGTGCGGGAAGAACTCTTCAGCCATTGAGCTTCCGGATGGAACCATTATAACTGCTGAAACAAGTTCACTCCTTGGGCCTAGCGCAGCATTGATTCTCAATGCAATAAAGCAACTTGCAGGCATTGACCACACTGTAAAGCTTATTCCTCAGAGTATGATTGAGCCTATACAGAAGATGAAGGTCTCATATCTGCACGGACACAATCCAAGACTCCACACCGATGAGGTTCTTGTTGCCCTTGCAATGCTCAGCCCACAGGATGAGAATTGCCGCAAGGCACTCGACTGCCTGCCAATGCTTGACGGATGTCAGGTTCACTCAACGGTAATGCTCAGCGAGGTTGACCGCAAGGTCTTCAAGAAGCTTGGCGTAGGACTCACATGCGACCCTGTTAAGAAGGATTGATGCCATGAACAAGGTATTTCTCATAGACGGCCACGCCCAGATCTTCAGGATGTATTATGCCTTTATGAGAAGGCCAATGGTTAATTCCAAAGGTGAAGACGTATCAATTCTGTACGGCTTCACCAAGATGCTCCTTGAACTCATTACAAAGGAGCAGCCAACGCATCTGGCCGTTTCATTCGATCCACCATGCGCAACATTCAGACATATAGCCTATCCACAGTATAAAGCAAACAGAGGAGCCGCGCCGGAACTGGTCAAGGCCGCGCTTGAGCCGCTCCAGGATATACTGAAGGCTTTTGGTATACCGGTGGTAATGATGGAGGGATTCGAGGCCGATGATGTTATTGGCTCAATGGCTGCTCAATGGGGGGCAGCCAATCCTGAAACCACAATTTATATGGTCACTCCCGATAAGGACTACGGGCAGCTGATTACTGGCAACGTTCTTCAATACAAACCGGCAAAAGGCGACTCAGATATTGAGATAATGGGTCCGGAGCAGGTATGTCAGAAGTATGGAATCACATCGCCAAATCAGGTGGTTGACATACTTACAATTTGGGGTGATTCGTCTGACAATGTGCCCGGAGTAAATGGTGTGGGGGAAGTAGGAGCGGGCAAACTGATATCGAAATATGGTTCCGTTGAGAACATTGTCCAGCATCTTGACGAGTTGAGTCCAAAGCAGCGCGAGGCGTTTGTCCAGGCTGCTGACCATCTAGATATGAGCAAGTTCCTGGTGACCATTAAGAAGGATATTGAACTTCCTGTGTCTCTTGACGATATAAAGGTGAAGCCTTTCAATGGTGCTGCCGTGGGTGCAGTCCTTGGCAAGTGGGAGTTCCCATCGCTGAAGAGGCTGCTTCCTTCTGACCTCGACCTCTATGCGCCATCTTCATCCGCCCAACCTGGCGATAGCGTTACGCCCGATGTGCTTCTGCGCATTAAGGAGTGCCAAAGTGCGCAGGTGGTGGCTTTGGCAAAGGAGCGAGGTTACATCTCTATCTGCCTGGTGGAGGGGGAGGAGAAGCCTGCAGGTGACGACCTCTTCGGAGGGCTGGTTGGTGGCGCGGAGAGTGCCAGGCCATCGCTTCTCTATATGGCGGTTGATGGTTCCTGGTGCTGCGAGGAAATTGGAGGCGGGAGCGGAGAATCAGCTATCGCCGTAGAAAATAGAGAAGTGCTTGAGAATGAATCTGTTCTGAAGTACTCATACGGTACGAAGCAGGTAATAAAGGCTCTTTGGAGTGCTGGGGTGGATTTGAATGGATGCAGGGAGAGGGGCTATTTGCAGGGTGTGCAGGATTTGGAAATAATGCACTATTTGGTCAATGCGGAGCGCAGTCATGCATTTGGCGAGTTGTGCAAGATATATGCGGGGGATTCCATTGATGGTCTGTGTGGCAGATGTGCGCAGCAGTTGGAGGGGTGCGGTTCTGTGCAGGATGCGGTGGGTGTTGTGTTGTATGAGACAATAGCGCGCTCCCTCAGGGATGAGTTGGAGAAGATGAATCAGTGGAAGCTGTACGAGGATATAGAGATGCCTCTTATGGGGGTTCTGGCATATATGGAGGCGTGCGGGGTGAAAATAGACAATGCCGCACTTGCACAGTACAGCAGGGAACTGAGTGCCCAACTTTATGAAATTGAGCAGCAGGCGCGTGCTTTGGCCGGCGATGAAACCATTAATCTATCCTCTCCAAAGCAGGTAGGAGTTCTTCTTTTTGAGAAGTTGAAACTGGATCCTGCAGCCAAGAAGAGTTCAAAAGGTGGTAGTTATACCACCGATGAGGCAACTTTGAGTGCCATTGCTGACCGCCATCCTGTTGTTGGACTCATTCTGGAGTACAGGGCGCTGAAGAAGCTTCTCTCTACATATATAGATACGCTTCCAACGCTTGCAAGTCCGCTTGATGGGAAGGTGCATACCACATTCAATCAGGCACTTACAGCAACCGGAAGGCTTTCGAGCACCAATCCTAATCTGCAGAACATTCCTATACGAACAGAGCGTGGAAAGGAGATACGCAAGGCCTTCATCTCAAGTTTTGCAGGTGGAAAAATGGCGAGTGCCGACTATTCGCAAATAGAGCTCAGGCTTATGGCTCACATAAGCGGAGATTCCAATATGATTGCCGCCTTCCGCAGCGGTGAGGATGTGCATCGTGAAACTGCGGCCAGAGTGTTCGGCAAACCTCTGGAGGAGGTTACCAAGGAGGAGAGGGCCAGGGCTAAAACGGCCAACTTCGGAATTATTTACGGAATATCATCCTTTGGTCTCTCGCAGCGTTTGGGAATGAAGCGGGCTGATTCAAAGCAGCTTATTGAGGATTACTTCAGGTCGTATCCCGGCGTGAAGTCATATATAGATTCAATTGT
>DCHN01000015.1:15264-29969 GCA_002315995.1 Bacteroidales bacterium UBA1751
GCTGCCGATATAATAAAAATAGCAATGATAAACGTGCTGCGCAGGATGCGTCGCGAGAATCTCTCATCAATGATGGTTCTTCAGGTTCATGACGAACTTGTATTTGATGTGGCTCCGGGCGAGGAGGAGAGAATTATGGAAATAGCGCATCAGGAGATGGAGCGGGTGGCTGCCCTCTCGGTTCCTCTTGTTGCTGAATGCAATGTGGCCGCCAACTGGCTTTTAGCCCATTAAATTTAAGGGGCTGCCGCCCCTGTGACCCTGCTGCACCGCTCCCGGCCTATACCGAAGCCTAGGTCTTGGTGAGCGCGATGACGGCTTCGCGGCCTCCGCTAGGCGTCTGATGACGCCGTTGGTATTGTAATGAAATATAGATATGAGAAAAGAAGAGATAATATTTGAAGAGTTCGGGAATCTTTCTGAGAGGCAGAAGGAGCAGATCAGGATGCTGGGGCCGCTGTATGAGGAGTGGAACAGCAAAATCAATGTGATATCACGCAAGGATATTGAAGAACTATATCTGCACCACGTGCTGCACTCACTTTCAATAGCCAAGGTAGTGGAGTTTCCATCCGGTGCCGAGATTCTTGATGTGGGCACCGGCGGTGGTTTTCCTGGTATTCCTCTGGCAATTCTTTTTCCTGAAGTGAACTTCACTCTGGTTGATTCCGTTGGAAAGAAAACAAAGGTTGCAGCGGCTGTTGCCCAGGCTCTTGGACTTGAGAATGTCACTGTTCTCAACTGCAGGGTGGAGGATATGGGCAGGGAGAAGAAATTCACCTATATTGTCTCCAGGGCTGTTACCGATTTGAGCAATTTCCTGCCTTGGGTCAAAGGAAGATATACTCACGGAATATTCTACCTCAAGGGAGGTGATCTCAAGAGAGGCGGGATGCTCTACAATGAAATTGAAACGGCAATAAAAAAGGTTGGGATACAGAAGGAGAAGCTTACGGGCTTCAATATTGAAGATATCTTCCACTACGACTTTTTTGAGGGCAAAAAGATAATATTTTTTGCAAATTAATCTTTAACTCTTATCTTTGCACTCCCGTTTTGGGTATTCAGCGTACTAGTGCTGAATCGTCAGTAGAGAAAAAATAATAAATTTTGTCATAATATGAAACGTACATTCCAACCATCACAGCGCAAACGCAGAAACAAACATGGTTTCCGCGAGCGTATGTCAACTCCTAACGGAAGAAGAGTACTTGCTGCAAGACGCAGAAGAGGCCGCAAGAAACTCACCGTATCATCAGAGGATTTATATTAATCTCATAGATAAGGATTTTTATTAATTGATATTTCAGTCAATCCCTGATAAAATTAGACGCTTTCCTCAAAGGAAGTGTCTTTTTTTATATCTTTGTGAAAATCTCCAAACACATATATGGCAAAGAAGATAAACTGCAGCAAGAGTACCGCCAAGTACTATATAAAAAACGCACTTATTGCGGTAGCGGCTGTCTTTATATTTGTATCACTGGCCCTTATGCTTCTCTCACGTGTAACAAGACATGGCCAGAAGCTTGAGGTTCCACAATTCGTCAATCTCTCAATGGAGGAGGCTATGGATCTGGCAGACAGGAACTCCCTCAGACTGGAAATAACAGACTCCGTTCACAATCACCGTCTTGCTCCAGGAGCAATATGCAAGCAGAATCCTGAGGCCGGCAGTTTTGTAAAGAAGAACAGACGAATACTTCTTACCATAAACGCAACAACCCCAAAATACATCCCTGCCCCATCTCTTACAGGTTTCAGCCTCAGACAGGCAATATCCATGCTGGCTTCGTGCGGTCTTGAGGTAGGAGAACTCATATATGTAACCGATATTGCAACCAATAACGTGCTGGAGCAGTACTACAATGGAAGGCCCCTCACTCCAGGCAGCATGATAGCCGAGGAGAGCCGCGTTGACCTGAAGCTCGGACTCAATCCAGAGGAGGAGTTTACATATATGCCCAAACTCAAAGGAGTAGCATACCAGAATCTGCGCGAAAAACTCGCGGAATTCTCGCTTAATTTGGGTAATCTGGTATTTGACAGCGATGTTATAACATACTCCGATTCGCTCGATTCGTTCGTCTACAGAACAATTCCAAGCCATTCCGACTCACTTCACGTGAGAATGGGTACCAGGGTGTCTGTATATCTTACCCGCAACAAGGAGATGCTCAATTGGAAGGAGCCTGCATACAAGCCGGACTCATTTGGAACAATTGATTTTCCTGATGACGACTCCAGCACTGACTCATCTGATACTCTGAATCTCGACTGATATGGTGGAGGCAGCTGACAATGTCACAACATCACAGGAGGAGCTCTTTGAACACTACAGATTTGTGTGTGACAAGGGGCAGACTCTGATGCGCATTGACAAGTATCTCAGCACCCATATGATGAAGACCTCACGCAACCGCGTGCAGCTGGCCATTGATGCCGGATATGTCCACGTGAACGGCAACCCGGTGAAGGCCAACTACAAGGTGAAACCGCTAGATGTCATAACAATTGACTTCCCGTATGAGCGACACGTGACTGAACTCGCCCCTGAAAACATTCCGCTTGACATAGTTTATGAGGATGATGACCTGCTTCTGGTGAACAAACCTGCAGGCCTTGTGGTGCACCCAGGCCACGGCCACTTCAGCGGCACGCTCCTGAATGCCCTCATGTTCCACCTGAACATTGCCGCCATTACACCCTCTGAGTCCAACCTGGACGATAGTGATGACTCTGACGAGGATGAAAGGCATTCCGATGATGCGAACCTGGGCCTCCTTGTGCACAGAATTGATAAGGACACCTCAGGACTGCTTGTTGTTGCAAAGAACAATGAGGCATATCAGAGATTGGCAAAGCAGTTCTTCTATCACACAATAGAGAGAAAATACGTTGCAATAGTGTGGGGCAACATTGAGGAGGATGAAGGCACCATTACCGGCAACATTGCCCGCGACCCCAACGACAGGTTGCGCTTCAAAGTCTATCAGCCCGAGTCGGGGGTAGGAAAACACGCTGTAACACATTTCAGGGTGCTTGAAAGGTTCGGATACGTTACAATGGTTGAGTGTAAGCTTGAAACTGGACGCACACATCAGATACGAGTGCATATGAATCACATAGGTCACCCGCTCTTCAATGATGAGAGATATGGCGGCAGCCGCATTCTCAAGGGAACTCTCTATACAAAGTACAAGCAGTTTGTTGATAACTGCTTTGCACTTCTGCCGCGACAGGCGCTCCATGCACAGACTTTGGGATTTGAGCATCCTCGCACAGGCGAGAACATGTTCTTTCAGGTGCCTCTTCCTGCAGATATGACCGCACTTATTGAAAAGTGGCGCAAATACGCAATGCAAAGGGTATTGGAGGAGGATGATTAGCAAAGATCGTTTGGAGGTGGCGATTACAGAGAAATGAAACCGAGCATGAATTTTTGATGGAATGAAAAGCGGAGCAACAAACAGAAGACATTCAGTGGCATTTGCAGTTATTGCCTTGGCGGCTGTTGCTGCATTTGTGTGCAGCATCTTTGTTGGCTCTGTATTCATTTCGCCTTCGGAGTTGCTCTCTTCATTGTTCAGTTCCCTTGCCAATGGTGGTAAAGAGGGTTCTGCAAATGATGTGGTGGCAACAATTGTGAATTTCAGGCTTCTCAAGAGCGTTACTGCACTGCTTGCTGGAATGGCGCTGGGATGCTGCGGACTTCTTATGCAGACGCTCTTCAAGAATCCGCTGGCAGACCCGTATATTCTGGGTATAAGCAGCGCATCAGGGCTTGGCGTTTCGTTATATATACTTGGAGCAAGCGCTTTTGGAGTGGGGCAGGGGACTTTCATCCACGGATTCGGCGTGGCGGGAGCATCGCTTGCGGGGGCCTTTCTCCTTGCTCTGCTCATAATATACGTATCTAGAAGACTTACCGACAATTTGAGCCTGCTCATATTCGGAATAATGGTTGGAAGTGTGGCCAGTGCGCTCATAACAATGCTCCAGTACCTCTCCGCCGACAGCGCCCTCAAGGCGTACGTTCTCTGGACAATGGGAAGTTTTGCAGCTATTCCGGGAAGCAGCGTGGCAATTCTTGCAGGTATGGTTGTACTTGGTCTGCTGATGTCTGTGCTTGTAATAAAGGATTTGAATACGCTCCTGCTTGGTGAAAACTATGCAAAGTCACTTGGTATTGATACAATGCGGGTTAAGATGAAGATTCTTGTTGCCGCAACCCTTCTTGCAGGAGGCGTCACGGCATTCTGCGGGCCAATAGGATTTGTTGGAATAGCCATTCCTCACATTGCAAGATTCATATTCCGCAACTCAAACCACAGGGTACTTCTTCCGGCAACAATACTTATGGGAGCGCTTGTTATGCTGTTGGTTGACATTATTGCCTCTGTACCATCATCTGGAGTAGTCATTCCTGTGAATACTGTGGCTGCCCTTATGGGAATCCCGGTGATTATTGCCATTATATGGAAGCATAGAAAATAGCGCTGAAAGTGTTTGTTCAAAGAGTATGACGGAAGTTCACAAAATAGAGATAAAGAATCTGACACTGGGTTTCGGCAAGGGTCGCAAGGCCAGGATACTCTGCAGCGGGATCAATGCCACGGCCTGCAGCGGCCAGGTAATTGCTCTTGTTGGTGCAAACGGCAAGGGAAAGAGCACTCTGCTCAAGACTTTGTGCTCCCTGCTTCCTCTTTACAGGCCATTACTTCCTGATGCAGGTCGCACTTCAGTTGCAGCTTCGGCAGGCAGTGGTGCTACTGAGATCCTTTTCGACGGAGAGCCGCTCGCAGGTCTGAGTGGGAATGAACTATCGGCCAGGTTGGCGTATGTTCCTTCGAGGCTTGAAAGGGTGGAGGGGCTCAGTGTGCACGATATGGTGGGCATCAACAGGTACTACAAGACAAATTGGGTGGGGACGCTTGGATCGGTTGATGAAGATGCGGTTCTGAATGCGCTGAAACTCGTTGGCCTCGATTCAATGGTTGATGCAGACTGTTCAACACTCAGCGATGGTGAGTTCCAGCGGGTTGCCATTGCGGCGGCGCTTGCGCAGGAGTCGGCGGCAATAGTTCTTGACGAGCCTACCGCCTTCCTCGATATTGCCAACAAGTTCAACGCCACACAGTTGCTCTCATATATTGCGCATCAGCAGAACAAAATAGTTCTCTTTTCAACCCATGACCTTCAGCATGCACTGCGTTGCTGCGACCGTATCTGGCTTATGGCCGAGGAGGGTGAGCCTCAGTTCGTTGAGGGAAGCACTGCTGAAATTATAGAGAGCGGAGCCATAAACCGCCTCTTCAGCACCCCCGATATCCGCTTCAACTCCCAGCTCTGCACCTTTGAGAGAATCTGATCTGTTTTCCACAATTTTATCCTGTTCTCTGCTCTAAAGATCACTTTGATTTGTTGTGGGGGAATGTTAAATTTGTAGGTTAAATTAATTCTTCTCAAAAATTTTTAATAGCATGAAATTTTTTATAGATACAGCTGACCTTGAGCAGATTCAGGAGGCTCAGGATATGGGTATTCTCGATGGTGTAACCACTAACCCTTCACTTATGGCAAAGGTTGGCGTAAAGGGCCAGGATGCCATAAACGAGCACTACAAAAAGATATGTGACATTGTAAAGGGCGGTGACGTGAGTGCCGAGGTCTTTGCAACAGACTTTGAGGGTATGGTAAAGGAGGGTACAGCCCTTGCAGCTCTCAATAAGCAAATAGTTGTGAAACTCCCATGCACAAAGGCAGGCATAAAGGCAGTGAAGTATTTCCACGACAAGGGAATCAAGACCAACTGTACACTTGTATTCTCAGTAGGACAGGCTCTTCTGGCAGCAAAGGCCGGTGCAACATACGTATCTCCATTCGTTGGCAGACTCGACGATATCTCGTCAGACGGTGTTGCTCTTGTAGCCCACATTGTTGAGGTATACCGCGAGTACGGATACACCACACAGGTTCTTGCAGCATCTATAAGACACACCCAGCATATCATTGAGTGTCTGGATGCAGGAGCAGATGTGGCAACCTGCCCGCTCAAGGCAATAGAGGGGCTTCTCAACCACCCGCTCACAGACAAAGGACTTGAGACATTCATTGCTGATTCAAAGAAGATGATTTAGAATCTGTTTTGAAATGGTAGCAATTATTTCAAAACAGATTCTTAACGCTGCTTGAACAACAGTTTCAAGAAAATGAGCCGCTTCCATTGCAGGCGACTCGTTTAAACAGCTTTGAATATGAACAAGAATAACCAGATACTTCTCATATACGATTTGGCAGGATACGGAAAGGTTGCACTCTCTGTAATGATACCAATATTCTCGCATCTGCGGTGCGAGACTTTCAACCTGCCAACTGCACTGGTATCCAACACCTTCGACTACGGAAAGTTCGATATTCTGGACACCACCGGCTATATGAGGAATACAATTTCAGTATGGAAAGAGCTTGGCTTCTCCTTTGATGCAATATGCACTGGATTCATAGCGTCAGAGGAGCAGTCTTCACTCATATTCGATTACTGTACCCTTCAGAAGCGTGAAAAGGGGACTCGTATTTTTGTTGACCCTGTTATGGGCGATGGAGGTGTTCTGTATAATGGAGTTTCTCAAGCCAATATCTTCTATATGAGAAAGATGTGTGCCATTGCCGATGTAATTCTCCCTAATGTTACTGAGGCAGCTCTCCTTACAGATACTCCAATTAGTAGGGATTCTGAGGGAAAAATGCGTTTCAGTGAGGCCAACATTGACTCAATGGTTGCCACGCTGCGCGAACAGGGAGCCAAGGATATTGTAATAACCAGCGCCAACATCAATGGTAAGGCCTGCACCATTGTATCGCCATACCTTGGCGATAGCGTCTCTTCTGGATGTGCGGAGGGTGGCTCTGTGCGCAATGCTGCCGGCAAAGAGACGGCCGGTGCTTGGAAGGCACTCTATTATGACGAGATTCCGGCACAGTTCTCCGGCACAGGAGATACATTTACCTCCCTTGTTACGGCAAACGTAATGAATGGAACCGCTTTGGAGAGCGCTGTGGCCGGCTCCATGAAGATTATGGAACACCTGATTTCCATAAATGCCGGCAACCCGGACAAATACAAGGGAATTCCAATTGAACAGTATCTCAGTGAGATACACCTGGTCTAGAAATTTAAGACAAAAGTGCCAGGTTGTTTTGCCTGAGGCAAAATATCTGGTATGGTAATCTCAGAATAAAATTTTGAAGTTATGTTACCTTTAATGCTCATAGCAGTTGCAGTAATTATTCTGGTCTGCATTTTCCTCAACAACTTTTCAACCAAGGCCGGTGTTCCGGTTCTGCTGCTCTTCATTCTGTTCGGAATGTTGTACGGCTGGCTTGAGTTGCCTGAATATCTAGATGTTGTTGAGCAGATATGTACAACTGCCCTTATATTCATAATGTTCTACGGAGGTTTCGGTACCAGCTGGAAAACGGCCAAGCCTGTTGCAACGCACTCCGGAATACTTGCAACTGTAGGAGTATTTCTGACTGCTGCACTTACAGGACTCTTCTGCTGTTTCGTTCTTGGCTGGAACTGGAAGGAGAGTATGCTTCTTGGAGCAGTTGTAAGTTCCACAGATGCGGCAACCGTCTTCTCAATACTCAGGAACAGGAAGATGGGTCTGAAGGAGAACAGTGGACCTATGCTTGAAATAGAGAGCGGATCAAATGACCCATGTTCTTACATGCTGACCATAATAATGCTCTCCATAATTTCTGGAACCTCTTCCGGGCTGGGCATTCTTTATGACATATTCGCCCAGTTTGTCTATGGAATTGGAATAGGTGTTACAATGGCCCTTCTGGCTGCACATGTTCTCAAACGCAGAACTTTCCAGAAAGGTTTTGATTCAATGTATATGGTCTCAATTGCCTTGGCGGCGTATGCCATACCTTCTCTTATTGGTGGAAATGGTTATTTGAGTGTGTATATTGTTGGAATCATCCTGGGAAATACAGATTTCAATGGAAAGAAGTCTCTGGTAGGATTCTTTGATGGACTTACGAGCTTCATGCAGATTCTCATCTTCTTCATACTGGGATACATTGCAATTCCATCATCACTTTATTCAGCCGTTGTTCCGGCAATTCTCATTTTCCTCTTTATGACAATTGTTGCCAGACCGGCTACGGTATTCTCATTGTTGATGCCTGCCAAAAAGTATTCGAAGCCTTTCCTTAAGCTCGTCTCGTTCGTTGGCCTGAGGGGTGCTGCATCAATAGTATTTGCCATAATGACAATAACCTCCGGGGTTGAACTTGAAAATGACATATTCAGCGTTGTATTCTGTATTGTGCTCATATCAATAGGACTCCAGGGTTCACTGATACCTTATGTCTCCAAGAAACTCAATATGGTTGACACCAGCAATGATATAATGGGTACCTTCAGCGATTATACAGAGAATGAGGAGATTACTTTTGGAACAGTTTCAGTTAAGAAGAACAGCGGACTGGACGGTCAGCTCATAAGGGATGTCAATCTTCCTCAGGAACTTATAGTTACGTTCATTGAGCGTAACAAACAGTATTTCGTTCCAAATGGAGATACGGTCATAGAGGCTGGAGACAATCTGGTCTTCTGTACCCGCTCCTTTGACTATGAGATTATGGGACGTCTTATTGAGTGCCCTCTGGCTAAGGGTAGCAAGTGGGCAGGCAAAGCACTTAAGGAGTATCCGAAAAATGGGAATTCAATTCTCATAATGATAAAGAGGGGAGATGGACGTATCATTCCAAATGGAGATACTATTCTGCAGGAGGGAGATGTACTTGTAATTGTAAGGTAAAGTATTTTTCATTTTGTATATTTGTAAATTAATTGAAAACCAAAGATATGAGAAAACAGATTGTAGCCGGTAACTGGAAGATGAACACTACTGTTGAGGAGGGCGTTCAGTTGGCAAAGGATGTATTGGCAAAGAGTGCCGAAGTTGGAAATGGAGTGAAACTTATTACAGGAGTACCTTTTACTCATCTATATCCTGTTTCACAGATAATTGGATCAAGCAATATAGGCCTTGCAGCACAGAACTGTGCAGATGAACCTAAGGGTGCATTCACAGGAGAGGTTTCAGTTGCAATGCTCAAATCAGTTGGAACACAGTATTGCATTCTTGGCCATTCAGAGCGCAGGGAGTACTATACAGAGACATCAGAAAAGCTCGTGAAGAAGATGGCCCTGGCCCTTGAGGCAGGAATATCACCTATCTTCTGTGTGGGTGAGAGATTGGATCAGAGAGAGGCAGGTGAGCATTTCAATGTTGTTAAGGCGCAGATTGAGGAGGTTCTTTTTACTTTGAGCGCAGAGCAGATGGCCAATGTCATTGTTGCGTACGAGCCGGTTTGGGCAATTGGTACAGGCAAGACCGCCACAGCTGAGCAGGCTCAGGAGATTCATGCATTCATCAGAAAGACAATTGCTTCAAAGTTTGGCTCAAAGATTGCTGATGATACAACCATTCTCTACGGAGGAAGCTGCAAGCCATCAAATGCAAAGGAACTCTTTGCTTGTCCTGACATTGACGGTGGCCTCATTGGAGGTGCATCACTCAAGGCAGATGACTTCATAGCAATTGCCAAGAGCTTCTGATTGTAGCAGATATTGTTTCCGGCAATACGGAAAGATTCCAGGAATATAAATGTAATACAGATGGATATGAAACAGTTTATTATCGCACTTTTGCTCGCACTTCCACTTGTTGCCTCCGCGCAGCAGGAACAGAACAGAATGGACCCTAAATACCTTGCCGGCGCCTTTATTGAGGAGAATGGCAAGCTTACTCTTCATAGGGAACTCGATGTAAATGGCCTTACCCAGGCAAAGATCAAGGAGGTTGTTCTCGACTGGACCAAAGAGCATTTCAAGGGCGAGAATGATAAGGTATATGAGCTTAATGATGATGGAGACCATATCATGATTCAGTCAAAGGGCAGAATAAGAGTGAAAATAGGTCTTTTCGGATCATATGTCGATATGTTCTACAACGTTCTCTTTTCATACTCTGACAACAAGTGCTCTTTTGTCATGAGGGGGATGCGTTATACCAAGAATCCATTTGAGCAGAAGCCTGAAACCATAGTTTATGCAGAGCAGTACCTTTCTGATTCATACGCTCTCACGAAAGATGGTACAAAGGTGAGTTACGGTATTGGAACATACAGGATGAGCACTATTGACTATGCCGACAATCTGGCAAAGAGCGCCCAGGAGTTCTTTGATATTCGTTACAAGAACCTTGTATCAAACAGATCAGTTGTTGCAACCGCTGCAGCAGAACAGCCTTCACAACAAACTGTAGCTTCTGAACCTCAGAAGAATGCTGAAAAAGTTGCTTCAGCAGAGAAGAAAGTTGCCACAGCTGCTGCAACAACCGCTGGTGATGCTTCAACGGTGGCTGCTACAACAGCAGTTGCTGCAACCGCTGCGGCAGCTACAACAGCCGCTGCAGTTTCCGCAACTTCCACAGCAGCAAAGACAACCGCTGCCGCTGCTGCAACCTCAGCCGCAACTGCACCAACCGCTGCACCGGCAGCCGCTCCTGCAGCACAGCCTGCACAGCCTGAGGCTAAACCTGCTGAGGCAACTCAGAAAGTGGAGCAGAAAACTATCGTAAGTGCTAAAGTTGCAGAATACATAAAGAACGGCGGAGCTGCAGTTACAAAGGTAGGTGGCAAGGCTCTCGGTTCACCGGTATTCGGTTCAGCCAAGTACACAAAGTTCGGAGCAACCGAAATCATCATGTACAAGAACTCCGAGAACAAGGACAATATCAACCTTCTTCTTGAGATGTCGCAGAACTTTGAAATCACCGTTTATGAGGTTGTTGGTGGCAAGACCACATCAAAGGTTGCAGCCGTTCTGCGTTGCAACAAGGCTGAGTCAATGGATGACTTTATTGTTGGTGAGATCATTAAGTAACGGATTCTTATCTAATTATTAACGAATAAAATTGTAGCTGCCTCTTGCAAAAGGGGCAGTTCATTTAAGAGATATGTCAGTAATAGGAATAGATCTTGGCGGAACGAAGGTTGCGGGAGCCATTTTTGACAACGATGGTAATGTTCTCAATAAAAAGGTTCAGCTGCTCGATGGTGCAACCGGAACGGTGGCTGGTGATAAGGTGAAGCTCCTTGTGTGCGAGCTTATGATTATGGATCCGAATGTAACTGCCATTGGCGTATGCGTTCCGGGAATTGTCTATTCCAAGAAGGAGACCGTTTGGGCACCGAATATTCCAGGGTGGGAGAATTTCCCTTTGAAATCCTATATAAAGGAGGCACTTGGAACTGCAGCAGATTCGGTTGAGGTTCGCATTGAGTCAGACCGTACCTGCTATATCTTGGGCGAGGCGTGGAAAGGTGCTGCGCGTGGATGTGAGAACGCAATATACATTGCGGTTGGAACAGGCATTGGAGCAGGAATACTTCTTGACGGCAAGATTATTCATGGTGCTAATGATATTGTTGGCGCTACTGGCTGGATGGCTTTGGAAAGGCCATATCGTGAGGATTTCATTCAGTGTGGATGTTGGGAGCACTATGCATCGGGAACCGGTATTGGGTTGCAGGCCCGCAAGGCGCTCAGATGTGAGAAGAACTACAAGGGTGTTATGGCCAACAAGGCTGTGGATGATATCACCTCATACGATGTTTTTGATGCATATAAGTTGGGCGATCCTGTGGCTACACGTGTTCTTGATCAAGCCATTGAACTGTGGGGTATGGGGGCGGCCAATCTGGTGAGCCTATTCAATCCTGAGAAGGTTATATTCGGCGGAGGCATCTTTGGGCCTGCTTCTATTTTTGTGGAGCGAATATACTCTGAGGCCCTCAAGTGGGGTCAGCCTATAAGCATGCGTGACGTGGAGTTTGCAGCTTCCCAAATAGACGGTAACGCCGCCCTCGTAGGTGCAGCCGCCCTGGCTCTGAAAGCCTAAGTGCTGTGGGAGTGGCATTTGGCCACAAAACCACCCCTTTTTGTGGCCAAATGGGTGTCCGGAGTGGTAAACGGCCACAAAATCACCCCTTTTTGTGGCCAAAAGGGTGTCCGGAATGGTAAACGGCCACAAAATCACCCCTTTTTGTGGCCAAAAGGGTGTCTGGAAGAGCAAATAGATGATAAATACTTCAGATTATGAGTAAAGGATACAGTACAACAAAGGTTTTTGTGGCAGCCTGCGCCGGAATGGCATTCTTCGGAGTGGCAATGCTCTCACTGGGACCTATTCTTGGGCAGTTGGGCGAAGGAGCCGCATCACTGCCGTCAACCCTCTCGTTGGGCATTATTCTTGGAACTATTCTCTTCGGCCCAATTGTAGATCGCTTTGGATACAAATGGTTGACCATTATTAGCTCAATACTCGCGTTGGTTGGACTCCAGGGGCTTGCTAACGGAAGTTTCTTGCTGGGAGGAGCAGATGCCAGAATGGTTGCGGATGCTGCAGAAGGGCTGGCTTCCGGGATTGCTGCTACTGAAAATTTGGCTACTGGCGTGGTTGAAGGCAGCGGAGCACTCTCTGTTATGGCCATTAACAGAATCTCCATCTTTGCGCTGGGACTTGGCGGCGGAATTCTGAACGGCCTTACCAATGCTGTTGTTTCGGATATTTACGATGATGACCATCGCGGTGGAAAATTGGGAGTCCTGGGAGGATTCTATTGCATTGGAGCACTCCTGTGGACACTCCTCAACTATTTCATTGCAGATTACCTCATACCGCTCAACTCAATGAGCGCTGTTATGTTCCTGTTCATCATCTACTTCTTCTTCATATCGTTCCCTGCTTCAAAGAGAGTTGTGAAAGAGTCGTGTGCAGCAGAAGGTTCTGATTCAGTATGTAATTCTGTTTGTGAACCGGCTGGTCAGGGCAACTCTCAGGCCGGTAACCAGTGCGGCGCCCAGTCTGAATCCTGCTCAATGTTCAGCCAAATAATCTCTCTGCTCAAGTATCCGGCACTTTTGCTCTTCGCCTTTGTGCTCTTCTTCCAGAGTGGTTACGAGGGGTCAAGTGGAAGTTTCTCCATTACATTCCTTACAAACAATGGAGTTGACCTTGGCGCTGCAACCCTTGCAATGACTTGGTTTACAATAGGAATGATGGCCGGAAGATTCCCTTTGGGGTACATTACCTCAAAGTTGAAATATGTAGGAACTCTTTACACTTATTTGAGTGTTGCACTTGTTGGAACTATACTATTCTTTGCGGCGCCAACCTCAATGACAGCTGTATATTGTGGAATGGTTCTTATAGGATTTGGTGTTGGAGCAACCTTCCCTGTAATTCTCAACTTTGTAGGAGGTGCATTCAAGAATAACTCCGGAACAGCCTTCTCAATAGCAATCTTCATTGCTCTTTGTGGGCAGTTCACCTTCAATTATATTGTAGGCAAGTCGTTTGAAGCATCAGCCGCTGTATCTGAAGCCTCTTCTGGTGTTGCTTCTGCGTGCAGTTCATCGTGCTGCTCTTCTGCGTTTACCAGTTCAGTCGTCTTTCCTGCAATGCTTATTGGGGCAATAGTGTTTATTATGGTACTCTTCCCAATAGCGCTCTCTTTTGCTAGAAAGATGAAATAAGTGAATATTGAAGGCTTCTGCCTTGGTTCTGTGAAGTCGCGTTCCAATATGGAGAGATGCTCAAGATATCCCGCATCGGTGAAGGATTTTGCCCCTGCGGGACATTTTTTTACGCATGCACCACATTTGATGCAAATTCCATTCACTATTGAGCAGTTGCCTGCATCTATGGAGCCCATTGGACACATCAGCGCGCAAGCTCCGCAGTTAGTGCACTTCTTCTGATCTGTTACCGGCTTTACTTTCCTGATATCGAATCCCTCGCCCTTGTCGTTCACTGCTTTGAAAAATCTCATAGGTTCGGTACTCGTGAAATAACCCGCTTCAATTCTACGAACCTTTTCATTTCCCAAACTGCACAATTCCCCATCATTAGAATCAAATGCTTTTCTATTATCAAAGTTTCTTGATTCCCCATTTTCCAAACGTTCAGCACCGGCGATAGATTTATCTCTATTTTCCTCCGTGCTCCAGGATATGGCTTTTGCTACCGCACGTCCGAACTCCTCCGCCAGCTTCAGGTCACTTGCATCCGGTCTGCCCGCTCCAAGAATTCTGGAGAAGGAGTGTTCCGCCGGAAATACCGCCGCAGCTATTGGAAACTCAAAAATTGAATCGTTGAATCCTTCGCGGTGAGTGGAGGAGTCCGTTTCACTTACCGAAGGCCCACGAAAGCCGTCCTCTTTCATTATGCTCCACAGTTCGCGCAGAGCATCGTCATAGTTCCTGTGGCCGTAGGTCATAACCGGGATGCCTATTGCCCCTCCGCCCAAGATGCTCTTGAAGAAGGGTGCTATGAGATTCGGCACCCTGCCAATATATACCGGTACGGCAAAAATCACCAGATCAGAAGAGCAAAATCCTTGAAATATCCTGTTGACTTCAATGTCATTGTTTCTGAATACGTTTTCTGCATTGTATTTGCGGCCTGATTGTTCAGCGGAGATGACATTATCCTGTTCACCTGCATGCCTTCCGGAGGATGAGGTTGAGTTGCAGAGAGTTTTTGACACTATCGAGCGGGTGGCGGGGGTTGTGACATCAATGGTTCGCAAGGGCACGCCAAGTTCCTTTGCTGCCG
>DCHN01000040.1:0-1259 GCA_002315995.1 Bacteroidales bacterium UBA1751
CAAGGCCATATGAACTCTTTGGAGCTCCATATTTCAAAGAGCTCCTACCCTATTTGAAGGAGCACTCCATAAATGGATGGAATGCACCGGAGAGTCCATTATATGATGAGGGAGCTTTTGTTAAAGTGACTGATTTCATTCCCGGACATGACATATATGCAGACGAATTATGTATTGGTTTTCAAATAATTATAAATCCAAGTCTGCAATATTCTCCTTTGGCACACAATATGCGTATAATGCGTTTTGTGCGGGAGAATTCAACTTCATTTGCCTTTAGAACAAATAAGGGTGGAATTGACTCAAGCAGAAGCATTATTGAACTTTTGTTGGGTGACATAGAACTGCTTGATTATATAAAAGGGGAATCTGACTTCAATGAGATGAAGGAGCATATGAAAGTTGAAGAACAGAAATGGATCAGAAAGGCAAAAAGGTTCCTCCTGTACGATGAAGAACAGATTTACAGAGTAAAATAAAAGATAGAATAAACTATCGCAGTAAAAAAAATAAAGAATTATGGCAAATCCTACATTGAACCAGAGCATTTTCCAAAATGCAGCAAAAGGAGCAGTAGCAGAAGAGACAATGAGCATCAAAGGCACAATTGGAAAAACCTTGATTCTGCTTCTAATTATAGTACTTGCCGGTGGATATTCCTGGAAAGTATTCTATGAATCAACAAATCCTGCTACAATAACGGGCTATCTTTGGGGTGGTCTTATTGTGGGAACGATACTGGCATTCATAATATCGTTCAAACCAAATCTGGCACAATATCTTTCACCGGTTTATGCAGCTGCTGAGGGTATTACACTTGGTGGAATAAGTGCAGTTTACAACTACTCCATAGATGGTGGAACAACAGGTATCGTTTTGCCAGCAATAATAATTACACTCCTGTGCGCATTCTCAATGCTTGGTCTCTATAATACCAGAATAATAAAAGTAGACAACAAGTTCAGAAGAATAATGAACCTGGCTCTTGTAAGCGTCCTTGTTTTCTATGCAGGAATAATGATTGCTTCAATTTTTGGCGCCAATGTCTCCATGCTTGTGGGTAATTCACTCTTGAGCATAGTAATAAGCATAGTCATTTGCGCAATTGCAGCATTCTCACTTCTTACAGACTTTGATATGATTGAGAAGGGCGCTCAATATGGAGCACCAAAATATATGGAGTGGTATGGTGCATTTGCACTTATGGTTACCCTTGTATGGCTCTATCTTGAGATTCTCAAACTTCTTGCAAAATTTGC
>DCHN01000040.1:1332-5541 GCA_002315995.1 Bacteroidales bacterium UBA1751
TTACTATATTTGCGCGAATTTTTTAAAACTCTAGAGAAAAATGAAAAAAGGAATTCATCCCGAAAGTTACCGTCTTGTAGCTTTCAAGGATATGTCTAACGAGAATGTATTCATTGTACGTTCATGCGTTAACACAAAGGAGACACTTGAGGTAAACGGTGTTACTTATCCTTGTGTAAAGCTTGAGATTTCAAACACATCTCACCCATTCTATACAGGTAAGATGAAATTGGTTGACACAGCCGGTATGGTTGATAAGTTCTACCAGCGTTACAAGAAGAAATAATTGCAACGGAGCTTTCAAGAGAGACAAAAGAGCAACTGAAAAGGTTGCTCTTTTTTTGTTAAATTTGCAGAATATGGAAGAGAATATTAAAAGGAGACTGCAGGAACTTGCAGCAAAATATAACAACAGAGAGTATTTCAAGAACGACCCAATATCATTCCCAAGGCATTTTCTTGAGGAGATGAAGAACAATCACCTTAAAAAATCTCTTCTGGATGTCATTACACTTGCAGATATAGAAATAAGCGGAATACTTGCCGCGCATCTTGCTTGGGGAAGACGTGACATGATTGTCAGAGACTGCAACAGAATGTTTGACCAGATGAAATGGCAACCATACAATTATGTAATGAACGGAGATTGGAAAAATGACGACGTATCTCTGCACAGAACAATTAAATGGTCGGAATTTGCCGGAATCTGCAGTAACATTCAAAGATTCTACAAAAACGGAGGAAGATCGTTTGAGGAGCTGGACACGGTTCAAACCAGATGTGAGATATACGGGCAGAAGCCTGACCACTCTGCCGCAAACAAAAAAATAAACATGTACAGGCGCTGGATGGTCCGAGATGATGGAATCGTGGATCTGGGGATATGGAAAAAGAGCAGAAAAGAGGATCTGATAATTCCTCTTGACGTACATGTACACAGAACTGCATTGGAACTTGGCCTTACAAAAAGGAACTCAGCCTCACTTGCAACAGCCATGGAAATAACAGATGCACTGAAGGAGGTATTTCCAGGTGATCCATGTCTTGGAGACTTTGCCCTCTTTGCATATGCTGCTACGCAGCGGGAAAAACGAGAGGCTGAAAATACCAAAGAGAAATCTAAATAGAGTAAAATTATTCATTATAAATAATAGAAACAATCATGAAGATTATCCTTCGCACCATTGTTGCAACACTGCTTCTGGGAGTAAGCACAAGCACTTTTTCACAAATTATATTTGACGCAAATATAGAAAGTGGCTCACTTAAAAGTGCGAATCTAATTGGAACACAAGAGAATATCAGCGCAACAGGAGATACTCTACTAACCTACAAATTTGAAGTTGAAGCAAAAGTTGACCCAATAAATCCGGTTGATGTTACACTTGAGCCAAGCAGCCGTTGGTTCCATTTCAAAATTAAAAACTGCAAGGAGCAGAGACTGAATATAAGATTTACAAACAGTGATCCGGCAGCACCGGTATATTCATACGACGGAAAAAACTATACACGTTTCACGCCTCAAGAGTGCCCTGACAAATTTACAATTGAGAAAACATTTGAAAATGACTCAGTTTTCATCTCCTATTTTGTACCATACACTTACTCATACCTTGCAGAAAGAATCAAGAATTGGAATGAAAGCAAGGACGTAATTGTAACAAGCATTGGCAAAAGCACAGAAGAACTTGACATGCCTCTTCTGGTTGTAACATCAGGAGCAAAAGAACTCTCTGCAAAAAAGAACGGAGGCAGCACACAACTTACTGAAACGTTCATATCAAAACTATTGAAAGGGAAAAAGATAGTATACATACATGGAAGAGTACATCCTTCTGAAACACCAGCAAGCTGGAATCTCGATGGAATAATAGATGAAATACTCTCCAACACACAGTACGGCAAGTCGTTGAGAGAGCAATGCATCTTCTTCATTCTCCCATTCACCAATCCAGACGGAGTAGTTGCAGGATGTTCAAGAAGCAACAATTCCGGTATCAATCTGGAAATCAACTGGGCCAGAGAGAATGAACAGACAGCTCAGGAGGTCAAGAACATGAAGAGATTCCTCAATTCAATTCTCTCTCACCGCAAGATTGACCTAGTTCTCAATATGCACAGCCAGATTGACCACTCAATTACTTACTGGGTTCACAACGCAGAATCAACATCAGACAAATATTTCAGAAAACTGATGCTTCTCTGTTCACTCACAACATCAGACAATCCATATTTCAACAACGACGAACTATCATACTCAAAACACGCCGAAAGGTATATGGAGGGATGGTTCTACAATCAATTTGAAGATAAGACACCTGCAATAACTTTTGAAACACCATACTCATATTATCATCACGATTCAACCGGAACCTGGGTAAGCACAGAGAACCTGCGCGAAATGGGCGCGAAGAACAATCTGCGCGCGGTATCTGATTTCCTGTGCCTCACCACAGGCGATAGAATTATTGTAACAAAGGCCTCATCAAGAAACAATGCAAAATACATATCCAGTGAAAAATATGTAACATTCAACGGGAAAGTTCTTGCAACAAAAGATGGTGCAACCAATGCCAGCGTATCATACAAAGCAAAGAATGTTTCCCCTGGCAATTATGATATATTCCTATGGATGAGCGGCAGAGTGGATGCAAAGGATTCTGAAGGTTTGAACAGATGGATCAAGGTTGGTGAACTCCAACAGGATAAATACGGAAAAGCAGCTTACACATACCAGTTAAAGAGCATGGCTGAGAATCCTGACGCTATGATGCTTTTGAAGAAATAAAAGGCTGAATTTAAAATGCTTAAGAAGAGAGAGGATTACCTGAATTTCTTCAACGTAAGTGAAGAGGATGCTGTAAAAGTTCTTAATGCTGCACTTGAAAAGGGAGCAGATTGGGCTGACATATACTTTGAATACAGCCTCGGTAATAATCTCACTATGCGAGATGGCATTGCTTCTGATGCCGGAACACACATTGACTTCGGAGTAGGAATCAGGGCTGTTAAGGGTGAGGGAATAGGATATGCATATACAGAGAGTACAACACTTGAAAGCATGCTCCAGGCAGCACGTACAGCAGCGGCCATTGCAAACTGTAATAACACTGTAACAGCAAAATTAATCCATTTCACACCGGTTGAGTCTGAGTTTCTGAAAGATGGATTCAATACCCTCTACCCTATTCAAACAGGCTGGAATTCTTTCAAATTCAAACAGAAAGTGCCTGTTCTGGAAAAACTGAACAATAGTATCTCCTCCAAGGAAAACAGGGCAACAAACATATCATGTTCTTTAAGGGATTCCATTACACACATCCTCTATTTCAACACATTCGGTAACAGTTTCACTGACTCAAGGCCAATTGTAACAATTATGGGGCAATGTGTAGCGCAGCAGGGAAAAAGGGTTGAAAGTGGCAGTTGTTCGCGCAGTTACAGAGCAGGATTTGAAGTACTTACCAATGATATCATTGAAGAAATAGCAACAGAAAGTGTAAGAAAATGTCAACTGATGTTCAACGCTTCACAACCAAAGGGTGGAAACATGAGCGTTGTACTAGGCAGTGGCGCCTCAGGAATTCTTCTTCATGAAGCCGTTGGACACGCTTTTGAAGCTGACTTCATTAGAAAAGGGACATCAATATTCTCTGAAATGCTTGGTCAAAGGGTGTGCAGCAACAAGATAAACATTGTTGACAGCGGATTGATTCCAGGCAACAGAGGATCCATACTCTTTGACGATGAAGGAACTCCTGCCCAAAAGACATATCTTATAAGAGAGGGAGTGGTTGACTCTTTCCTTCATGACAGGATTTCCGCAAAACATTTTGGAATAGAAAGCACAGGTAACGGCCGCAGGGAGGATTTCCGTTATGCACCAATACCTAGAATGAGGTGTACGTATATGGAATCAGGTGATGCTAGTGAGGAGGATGCCATAAAAGGTGTAAAAAATGGAATCTATGTACAGGATTTCACAAACGGTCAGGTACAGATAGGCGAAGGTGATTTCACCTTCTTTGTAAAGTGCGGATACCTTATTGAAGATGGACACCTGACTGCTCCAATTAAAGATATAAATATAATTGGAAACGGTCCACAGGTTCTGAAGGATATTACAATGGTATGCAACAACAACAGAATTGAGGATGCCGCCTGGACTTGCGGAAAGGAGCAATGTTGTGCTGTGAGTTGCGGTATGCC
>DCHN01000040.1:5696-7762 GCA_002315995.1 Bacteroidales bacterium UBA1751
ATGCTGTGAGCAACTCATTTGACGTGAGTGACGGAACACTTGAAAAAGTTTTCGGCTCCTCGGAATCAATGTTGAGTCTGCAGATATACTCAGAGGGAAAATACGGTACGTTCTCATCGAACAGAATTTCTGAGGATTCTCTTGAAGGTTTCATAGATGAGTGTATGGGGGCAATGGAATTTATTCAAAAGAGCCCCTACAGGAGATTGCCTCAAAAGGAGCTCTATTTCAGTGGCGAAATACCGGATATGGGAATTTTTGACAAAAGTTTTCTTGATACAGATCCTGAATTGAAACGATCCATTGCGTATGATACATACAATGAAATGAAAGATAAAGAGGGTGTTATTAACGCAACATCATCTTTTTCTGATTACCTTGAAAACAGTTTTCTGTTGGATTCCAATGGATTTGAAGGCTACTCCGAATCTACACTCTCCTCAATAAGTGCAGAGTGTACGGTTTCCGATTCAAAACGAAGATCAATGTCATACTGGTGGGAATCCTCTCCATTCATCAAAGAACTCGAATGGAAGGGAGTTGGAGAAAAGGCATGGCAAAGAGCAATAGAAAAACGCGGTGCGAAGGCAGTTGCAACCGGATTATACGATATTATCATTGATTCATGCGTGTCACAGAACATAATAAGGCCAATAATTGATGCTCTTAGCGGAGACTATTTGGCAAACAACGAATCGTTCCTGCTCAAACGCAACGGAGAGAAGGTCTTCAATGATAAATTCAACATTGTTGACATACCTTGGAAGAGAGGAAAAACAGCTTCCAGATTATGGGATTGTGATGGAGTGGCACAGCATAAGAATAACGTAATAGAAAACGGCACTCTCAAATACAGATATCTAAATACATACAATGCCGCCAGAATGAATGTTTCACAGACAGTTGATGAACCATCTATTCTTTGCATAGAGCCTTTTGGATGCACATCTCTCATTAATGGAATCATAGTCACCGGATTCAACGGCGGAAACTGCAACATCTCCACAGGAGATTTCTCATACGGCATTGAAGGTTATATGGTTAAAGATGGAAAGAAGGTTCATCCCATTTGTGGAATGAATTTCAGCGGCAACATCATATCTCTCTTCAATTCAATTGAGGGGGCGGGAAAAGAGTATCGCAAGTGCCAGAAATGGGAAATACCGTCGCTTCTTTTCAAAAGGTGCTTCCTAAGCGGTCTCTAGCAGCCAAAGCTGAACCGTTCATCATCAGCTTGTGTAAACTTTTGCGTAATTTTGCAAAGCATATAATAATTCAAACAGAATCAATAATCGTATTAACAACGATATGAGTTCAGAAAATAGCAATTATTCAAATAATATTACACCCGGAATATGGGTGGCAATATCCCCTATTCTCATACTTATTGCTTTAATGGTGATATGTGCAGTTTGCTTCGGTGACTCATTCACAAGCGGGCCATCTCAGCTGAGCCTTCTTACAGCAACTCTCATTGGAGCCATAACTGCAATGGCCAAGTACAATGTGAAATGGGAAAAAGTTGAGGGAGGTATCTTGGATAGCATTTTCAAGATGGGAAGCACGCTCTTCATCATTCTTATGATTGGTGCGCTTACAGCATCGTGGATACAGAGTGGAGTTGTTCCCACCATTATATATTATGGACTTAAAATCATACATCCATCAATATTCCTGTTTGTTGCTTTCTTCCTTACAGGTCTGATTTCAATTATGATTGGAAGTTCATGGACAACTGTAGGAACAATTGGAATAGCGATGCTCAGCGCAGGACAGATGTTGGGATTCTCCAACGGATGGCTTGCAGGAGCAATAGTGTCAGGAGCATATCTGGGTGACAAATTGAGTCCTCTCTCGGATACAACAAATCTTTCGGCATCAATATCGGAGGTTAAGCTCTATGACCATATCAAATATATGCTCTGGACCAATATTCCAACATTTATAATCTGTTCTGTAATTTTCTTTATAGCTGGTACGCAAATAACAGGAAATGGAGCCTTGAACATAGCTGACAACTGTGAAGAAATAGCTAAAACATACAATATAAGTCTTTGGTTACTGCT
>DCHN01000035.1:0-4396 GCA_002315995.1 Bacteroidales bacterium UBA1751
GCGTTGGAATCTTTAACCATTGCCACAGAATTGAAGTTTCTGACAGCGAGCGTAAATGAGAACGATGTGGAATATTCAACTGAGCCCTATAAACGGGGTTTCGGAATATATAATGGTCAGGTTCGGGGAACATATAAATACAAAGGTGTTTGGGAGAGCATAGACAGATTCTATATCAGCAGCTATTTTCTGGAGAACAAGGAGATTTGGACAGAAAAGGCGGAGATTTTCCAGCACCCCTCTCTGCTTGAAGAAGATAAGGTTTATCTTGGAGTGAAGCCCAGACGCTGTTTTGTGGGACCAAGATACAATGGCGGCATAAGCGACCACCTACCGGTGGTATTGAAGCTTTGGGCATTGGCCACCGCGGGCCACCCGTGTCTGGCCAACTAATTGATAAACAGGTTGGTGAGGAGAATGAACTGGTCAACGCTCAGCTGCTCGGGGCGGAGGTTGAGCATATCGGTTTGAGGCAGCTCCTTGCGAGGGAATACCGTGGTTCCAAGAAGAGGCTTCAGGGAATTGCGTAGGGTCTTGCGCCTGAGATTGAAGCCGGCCTTGACAATCTGCTTGAAGGCAACAGGGTCACAGCCCAGCTCTGTGCGGCTATTGCGCGTGAGACGAATTACGGCAGATTTCACCTTCGGCGGTGGGTTGAACACATTTTCGTTTACCGTGAAAAGGTACTCTATGTCATACCATGCCTGCAAAAGCACTGAAAGAATTCCATACGCCTTGTTACCGGGTTTACTGGCCAGACGCTCTGCAACCTCCTTCTGGAGCATGCAGACTACAAGCGGAACCTGCGGCAAATAGTCCAGTATCTTGAAGAATATCTGCGAGGAGATATTGTAAGGAAAGTTTCCTATTATGGCAAAAGGTGAGGAGAAAATCTCCTCAAGGGGTACCTCAAGGAAGTCTCTCTTCTTGAGGGTATAAAGAAATTGCATGTAATGTGCCCGTAGGTACTCAATGGACTCATCATCTATCTCCGCAAGTTCAAGATTCACATTGGGAGCATCAACCAGATACTGGGTGAGCACACCAGTTCCCGGCCCAATCTCAAGCACATTGTAGCGGACACTGGCATGAGCGGCAGCCTGAGTAGCTTCTGTTACTGCTTTGTCGCCAAGCTGCGGCACTTTGTCAAAATGGTCAAGGAGTGCATCAACAATGGCCTTTGCTATTGAAAGGTCTGTGAGGAAGTGCTGGCCTAAGGCTTTTTTGGGCTTTACGTACATTATTTTACCGGAGCTGTACTCTTGATGAAGAGCTCATCCATTTGAACATCATCTATTCCAGAAGGAGCATCAAGCATCACATCACGGCCCTGATTGTTCTTAGGAAATGCAATATAGTCCCTGATTGTCTCCTGACCTCCGAAGAGTGCGCAGAAACGGTCGAACCCGAATGCAAGACCACCATGAGGAGGTGCACCGAACTTGAAGGCATTTATTATGAAGCCAAAACGTGATTCAGCCTGCTCCTTTGTCATACCGAGAACCTCGAACATTCTCTCCTGGACATTGGAGTCGTGGATTCTTATTGAACCGCCGCCAACCTCTGTTCCGTTGAGAACAAAGTCATATGCGTTTGCATTAACCAGCTCAAGATCCTCCTTCTTGTTGCTGTAGAACTTATCCATATCCTCAGGCTTTGGAGCTGTGAACGGATGGTGCATAGCATAGAACCTGCTTGTCTGGTCATCCCACTCCAAAAGAGGAAAATCGGTTACCCATAATGGAGCGTAAACAGAGTTGTCACGGTAGCCAAGGCGTGCACCCATTTCAAGACGCAATGCACCCAGAGCTGCCTGCATCTTCTTCTTTGCGCCGCAAAGAATAAGAACGAGATCCCCCTCCTTTGCCTCAGCTGCAAGAGCAATCTCCTTCACCTTCTCAGGTGAGAAGAACTTGTCAACTGAAGATTTTATTCCATCTGCACCCCACTTGATATATACAAGCCCGGCAGCACCAATCTGAGGCCTCTTCACCCACTCGGTGAGTGCGTCAAGCTGCTTGCGGCTGTAATCTGCACATCCAGGAGCTGCAATTGCACCTACATACTGTGCATTGTCAAATACTGAGAATCCTGCACCTTGAACAAGGGATGTAATGGTATGCATCTTCATTCCGAAACGGATATCAGGCTTGTCACAGCCATAGTACTCCATTGCATCGGCATATGACATTCTGAGGAAAGGCTCATTGAACTCCTTGCCGAGAATGGTCTTGAACATATGCTTTATCATTCCCTCGAATGTCTGGAGAATATCCTCCCTCTCAACGAAAGACATCTCGCAGTCTATTTGGGTGAACTCAGGCTGACGGTCTGCACGAAGGTCCTCATCTCTGAAGCATCTTACAATCTGGAAATACTTGTCATATCCGGCAACCATAAGAAGCTGCTTGAATGTCTGAGGGCTCTGTGGAAGAGCATAGAACTGCCCCGGATTCATACGGCTTGGAACCACAAAGTCACGTGCTCCCTCCGGTGTGCTCTTAATGAGGAAAGGAGTCTCTATTTCAAGGAATCCTATTGAAGAGAGGTATTTGCGCGCCTCTATTCCCATTTTATGACGAAGCTCTATTGCCTTGCGAAGCGGATTTCTCCTCAAGTCAAGATATCTGTACTGTGCCCTTATATCCTCACCACCGTCGGAGTTGTCCTCAATTGTGAAAGGAGGTGTAACGCTCTTATTGAGAATATTCACCTGCATCAGTCTTAACTCAATATCACCTGTATCCATCTTGGCATTCTTGCTTGAGCGCTCCTCAACAACACCCTTGGCCTGAATCACATACTCTCTTCCCAACGATGCCACTATATCATTGAGTTCCTTCGAATCCTGGTCAGATGCAACCAGCTGTGTAATGCCATATCTGTCTCTGAGGTCAACAAATGTGAGCGACCCCATTTTTCTTACCCTCTGCACCCATCCTGCAAGGGTTACCTGCTTGCCCACATGCTCCATTCTGAGCTCTCCGCAAGTGTGAGTTCTGTACATATCTTAAAATTTTAACGTTTGTCGAATAAAAATGCCCTCTGCGGCGCAAAGGGCAAAGATAATAATTTTAGCCTTAGAATATTACTGCTTTTCCACCTGGGCTACAACAGCCTGAGCAAGCTCCTTGAATGTCTCGTGAACCAAGGCGGTGTCGAATGATGAAACCGCTTGGGAGATATTCTCGTCAAGTGCCGAAGGCGCACCGCAGTCACCGCTCTCGCGTATGCTCTGTACCAAAGGAATCTGCCCCAGAAGAGGAACGTTGTACTTCTTGGCCATAAGCTGCGCTCCACCCTTTCCGAAGATGTAATACCTGTTCTCAGGAAGCTCTGCAGGAGTGAACCAGCTCATATTCTCCACTATTCCAAGAATCTTCTTGTTCACATCCTTGTTGCGGAACAAATTGATACCCTTCTCAACATCCGCCAGCGCCACCGCCTGCGGAGTTGTTACCACAATGGCTGCTGAAACAGGGATATCCTGAACCAGCGAAATATGTATGTCACCTGTTCCAGGAGGCATATCGAGAAGCAGGAAGTCAAGCTCACCCCAAACGGTCTGGAGAATTATTTGCTTGAGCGCATTGCATGCCATTGGACCCCTCCAAATAAGAGCCTGTGCAGGATCAACGAAATAGCCTACGCTTATCCATTTGATTCCATACTTCTCGTTTGGAACAATAAGTTCGCTACCCTCCTGAGCCTGTGGCATATACCCCTCCGATGCGGTCATCTTAGGTATTGATGGACCATAAATATCGGCATCAACAACACCCACTTTGTAACCTGCATTTGCAAGAGCAACGGCAAGATTCACGGTAACGGTTGATTTACCTACTCCACCCTTGCCGGAAGCAACAGCTATTATATTGTTCACCTTTGCAAGTTGCTCATTACCAAGGTCATTTATATTCTTCTTGGTAACCTTTTTTGCTCTTATAAGCTCAGTTATCCTCAAATTGGATTCAGGAAAAGTCTCTGCCACCCTCTGGGTAATCTCCTCCTTTATTGAAGAAGCCATTGCATCAGCCCTGGCAAAAACCAAATTGAACTTGATATTGTTCCCTTCAACCTTGAGGTTCTCCACCATATCCAGTTCAACAATGCTCTTGCCGAATTCCGGATGCTGAATGGCTCCAAGAACCTCCATCACCTCTTTTTCACTCATCTCTCTTTATTTTTTCTCTTTTTTCACTTGCGATAGTCTATTCTTATTTCAACGAGCACTGCCATTTCCATGCACTGGCAAGCACATCCTCAATAGGGGTGTCTGCACTCCATCCGAGCAACCTGTTTGCGAGCGCAGGGTCGGCCCATATCTGCTCAATGTCACCTGCACGGCGCGGACCCACCTTCCAGTTGAGTTTCACACCGGTTGCTTTTTCAAAAG
>DCHN01000035.1:4490-32111 GCA_002315995.1 Bacteroidales bacterium UBA1751
AGTCTGTCAATGGCCTTCACGTGCGCCTTGGCCAGGTCAACAACATAGATGTAGTCCCTTATGCAGCTGCCGTCGGGGGTGTTGTAGTCGTTCCCGAAAACGGTGAGGCACTCCCTGATTCCGGCTGCGGTCTGGGTTACGTATGGTACCAGATTGTTTGGAACGCCGCGTGGAAGCTCGCCTATTTTTGCAGATGGATGTGCGCCTATAGGGTTGAAGTACCTCAACGCTATTACACTCAAATCGTTGTAAGCCTTAACACAATCTGAAAGTATCTCCTCGGCCATCTGCTTTGTTCTTCCGTATGGTGACTCCGCCGGCTGAAGAGGTGCGCACTCCCTTATTGGAAGGTTCTCCTTTGAAGGCTGACCATATACGGTAGCAGAGGAGCTGAATACCACATGAGCTCCTTTGGGCGCTGCAACTCCCTCAACTCCAACCTCCTCTCCTCTTCCGTTGCAGAAGGCAAGGAGATTTACAAGTGAGCGTATGTTATTATTGAAATACATCAGCGGTTTCTGCGTGCTCTCTCCAACTGCCTTGTATGCCGCAAAATGTATTGCAGCCTCTATGTCAGGATATTTCTCGAACACCTTGGCAAATTCAGCAGGATTAGAACAGTCAACCTCCATGAAATCAATTCCACTGCCGGTTATTGACTTGATTCCGTCAAGAACAGATTCTGTGGAGTTGGAAAAGTTATCAACTCCTATTACGCTGTATCCGGCATTTATGAGTTCAACCGCCGTATGTGAACCTATATAACCTGTTGCTCCAGTGAGCAGGACTCTTTGTTTAGTCATTATATTTTAAGTATCTCCTTTGTTCTTATCTATTGCACCACAATATCACTCAGCGGCTTCCTTTCCGTTCCAGTCAAAGTCAAACCTTTCAATATCCTCCTCAATGAGCATATCTCCGCACTGAACCTCAATGAATGTAAGGTCTGTAAGCGCCTTTACCGAATGGAACTGCTTTTTGTTTATGTTTACGACACTACCCCTTGATACCTTTGTAATTTTTCCGTCAAGGACAAGAAGCCCCTGGCCATCTATGAAGGTCCACACCTCGCTTCTGTGGTGATGCACCTGATAGCTTATGTTCCTGCCAGCCTTGAGTGTTATGCTCTTAGTAAGGGCCTTGAAGCCGTCCGAGTACTCCACCCTGTCAATTACCTTGTATGTGCCCCAGCGGCGCTCCTCATACATAGGCCTGTCGGAGAGTGATTCAACCTTGTTCTTTATGCCCTCGCTCTTCTCCTTGGAGCATACAAGAATACCGTTTGGTGACGCCGCAACAATGGTATCCTTCATTCCGTCAACAAAGAGCGGAATGCCAAGCTCGTTTATGACGTGTGTATTGTCGTTGCTCTCTCCAAGATGGGCGTTTCCAATTGTGTTTGACGGTATCTCTTCTGTAAGAGTGTTCCAGGTTCCAAGATCCTTCCAGAAACCGGTGAACGGAACCACAGCCACACTGCTCTCCTTCTCGGCAACCTGATAATCGAAACTTATCTTAGGAAAATCGTTGTAGTGAGAGTGTACATACTGGAAATCGACTCCATTCAGCTGTATGAATCGCTCAATTATATCAACCATATAGCCAAGCTTGAAGGCAAAGACTCCACCATTCCAAAGTGCACCCTCCTCAAGCAGTTTCACCGCAACCTCAACCGTTGGTTTCTCCGTGAAGCGTCCCACCTTTATGGCCTTGAAACCTGAACCCTTCGATGAAGCAGCTCCTCCCTGCTCCTTGGCTCTCTCTGCCGGCACTACATATCCGAATTTTTCACTCGGATAGGTAGGAGTTATACCCATGAGCACCAGATTGGCCTGATTCTCCTCTATTGCCCTGGCCATCTTCGAAACCGTGGCAAAATATCCCGCCTCGGTATATGGGTCACACGGCATTACAATAACCGTTTCGTTGCGTTGGCACCTCTGCTCCAAAAAGAGATGGGAGCAGCTTAGGGCTATTGCGGGAAAGGTGTCGCGGCGGCAAGGTTCGGTAACCACTTCAACACTATTGCCAAGTTGGTTGAAAATTATGTCGCGCTGTGAAATGTTGGTGGCAATTGTTACCTCTGCGCCTCGAAGGTCCGACTCCCCAACCTGCCTGAGCACGCGCTGTACCATTGATTCCATTGAACCGTCTGGCGCCTGCAAAAGTGGAAGGAACTGTTTTGAACGTGTGTCGTTCGAGAGCGGCCATAACCTCTTTCCGCTACCTCCCGATAGTAATATTATCTTCATTCTGTTATTATCTGTTGTTTATTTGTTAATTCTGTTTATATCCCGGTTTGCCCAGAAGAGCGAACATGTTCTTCTTGTACTGTTCAACACCTGGCTGGTCAAACGGATTGACCCCCAGCATATAGGCGCTGATTCCGCACGATATTTCAAAGAAAATGAATAGCTCACCGAGGGTTGCTGCATCAATGGCACCAGTCTCTATGTTTATATTTGGAACATTTCCGGAAACATGCGCTGAAAGCACACCTTTTCTTGCTGTGGCATTAACCTGCTCCAAACTCTTGCCGGCAAGATAGTTGAGCGAGTCGGAGTCGTCATCCATCTGCTGCATCATTATTTCTCCCCCCTTCTCGTCTGTAACAAGATTTGTCTCAAAGAGTATTTTTGAGCCATCTTGAATGAACTGACCCAAAGAGTGCAGATCGGTGGTGAATATTGCGGATGCAGGGAAGATGCCCTTGCCCCCCTTGCCTTCGCTCTCTCCGAAGAGCTGCTTCCACCATTCGGTGAAATTCCTTGCATCGGGCCTGTAGCTTGTGAGAAGCTCCACCTTGTAACCGCTCTCGTAGAGGGCATTCCTTGTGGCTGCATAAACTACTGCAGGATTCTCCTCGTTCCACTCCAGCAATGATGCCATAGCCTGTTTTGCACCATTGAGCATTGACTCTATATCAACTCCGGCCATTGCAAGTGGAAGAAGTCCAACTGGAGACAATACAGAATACCTTCCGCCCACGCTGGCTGGTATAACAAAACTTCTGTAACCATATTTTTCAACCATTTGCCTTAATGCACCCTTTGCACCGTCTGTAACGGCTATTATTCTCTTACGGGCAACCTCCTTGCCTGCAGATTCTTCAAGAGCTGAGCGCAATATTCTGAACGCCACTGCGGGTTCTGTGGTAGTACCGCTCTTTGATATTACTATAAGACCGAATTCCTTACCCTTCAGGAGGTTGAGGAGGTCTGTCATATATTGCTCGCTCATATTGAAGCCGGCAAATATCAGATGTGGTGTATCGTTTTTTCTGAAATCGGCAAAGTTGTCCTGCAGAAGGTCCAAGGCGGCCTTTGCACCAAGATATGAACCGCCAATGCCTATTACAACAACATAATCGAGCCCTCTCCACTCCTGTGCACACTCTTTGTATGCCTCAATATCCTTGGAAGTGATATCCTGCGGCAAATCAAGCCAGCCTGTGAATTCGCTGCCTGCACCGCTGCGTGACACAAGTGTTTCCAGCGCCACAAGTGCTCTCTCTCTTGCTGAAAGAAGGGTTTCCGTACTGACTGGATTCCCAAACGATTCCATTCTTATTCCTTTCATAATTTATTTTTTTACTTCGCGCTTTAGCAAAAATAGTAAATTAATTTCAAATTGATATAATTTAGGTATCTTTGTCAATTCTATACATATAGAGGATAATTATTAACAAGAGATATGAAACTCAGACTTTTTATTGCTTCCGTAGTTGCAATTGCAGTTGCTTCATGCGCTGCTCCAAAAGATGTATCCTATTTTCAGGATTTGAATGAGAGCGAACTCTCAACAAAGATTCCACCGGTTGAGATCAAGATTCAGCCAATGGATCAGATTTCAATAATTGTTTCCTGCAAGGAGCCGGAACTTGCAGCCATTTACAACCTTCCTATTTCAGCAAACAGAATTGGTACCAGAAATCAAAATATGGTAGACAACGCTCAAGGCGTTTGCCCATACACAGTTGATATGGATGGAAACATTGACTTCCCTGTACTCGGCAAGATGCATATTGCCGGTATGACCAGAAGTGAGATATGTGAGTTCATCAAGGAGCTGCTTGTTAAGTCAAACGAATTGAAGGATCCTATTGTCACTGTGGAATTTGTCAATCTTGCAATATCAATCTTCGGCGAGGTGAAGACCCCGGGTAAATATGCAATTAACAGAGATGCTATCTCTGTTCTCGATGCAATTTCAATGGCCGGTGACCTTAACATTACAGGTAGAAGGCCTAACATCAGAGTCATAAGACAGGATCCTTACACTCATGAGTTCACCAGTTATACACTTGATTTAACCAACTCACAGAGTGTATTCAACTCTCCTGTTTTCTATTTGCAGCAGAATGATCAGGTATATGTTGAGCCTAACAGGATGCGTGCCGGACAATCTACCGTAAACAGCAATAATGTTGTTTCTGCCTCATTCTGGATCTCATTTGCCTCCCTGCTTGCTACCATTACAAGCATTGCTATTGCGGCAAGCAAATAATTCAAAGATTCAAGCATCTTTATTGTTTTTAATTAAAAATGGAAAACAACAACGTAAAGAAGAACTACAATATCCAGCAGGAGCTGAATATTCTGGATATCCTGAAACTCTGCCTCTCAAGATGGTATTGGTTTGTCATATCCATAATCATTTTCCTTGCTCTGGCATTTCTGTATGTAAAGAGGAGCGTTCCAACATACTCCAACAGTGCACAGGTTCTCATAAAGGAGAACAAGAAGGCCAGATCAATGGCAGCAGATGTCTCCGCTGTGGCAGATATGGGACTGTTTGCCAGCAACACCAACGTATACAATGAAATTGTGTCCATGTCATCTCCTAGAATAATGCAGGAGGTGGTGAGAAGACTGGGAATTGATGTATCATACAATGGAGATGGATTCTGGTACAAACCGGTGTTGTATGGAAACAACCTGCCTTTCACCGTCAAATTCCTGAGTCTCACCGAGAAGCAGAGCGCCTCTCTGGAGGTTGACATGAAAAATAAGGGTGGATTTGTTCTCTCTAATTTCTACTCAAATACAGAGTTGGCTGGTGCTGTAAATGGTAACTTCGATGATACGCTCTCCACACCTGTAGGAGATATTGTTGTTTCCAAGGGTCCAGGATATTTCCAATGGGAAGAGCAGCTCAAACAAGGTTTGGCAAACATGCATTTCTATGTTTCCAAGGGTGCCCTGACTAGTGTTGCAGGAAGTTACAGCGGAAAGCTTACCATAGACCTGAACAACAAGGAGAATACCGTTGTTGACATAAGAATAGTTGACCAGTCAGTACAGAGGGCTGAAGATATCATCAATTCCATTATCATTGTGTACAATGAATCCTGGGTTGAAGACAAGAACCTTATAGCAATAAGCACCTCCCACTTTATAAACAACCGTCTTGAAATCATTGAAAAGGATCTTGGAATGGTTGACAACTCTATCTCCGAATTCAAGGGAGAGAACAGAATTCCTGACCTGCAGGCTGCAGCACAGATGTATATGCAGAGAAGCGAGGCAACATCCAATGAACTGATGCAGTTGAATACAACGCTCTCCGTGGCCAATTACCTGTTTAATTTCATGTCAAGGATGTCCACTGACGATGTTCTTCCTTCAATAAACGGTTTGGGCAACTCAAACATTGAGAGTCAGATTTCAGAATATAATGAGAGAGTGATTACCAGAGAGAAACTCATTGCCAGCAGTAGTGAGACCAATACCGTTGTGCTTGACTACAACAAGGCAATAAACTCCCTCAGAGGTGCAATTCTATCGTCGTTGAACAACTACATGATATCTCTGAAGAGCCAGATAAGCACCTTGGAGAAGATGGAGAAGTCAACCAACTCACAACTTGCGGGAAGCCCTAAAAAGGCACAGGAGCTCCTCTCCATTGAGAGGCAGCAGAAGGTTAAGGAGGCACTTTACCTCTTCCTTCTTCAGAAACGTGAGGAGAATGAGCTTACCCAGACCTTCACAGCCTATAACAACCGTATCATAACTCCTGCCCACGGCGGCGGACAGGTTACTCCAAAGACAAGAAACATCTATCTTATTGCTCTTCTCCTGGCACTTGCTTTTCCTGCAGGATTCCTTATTGCACGTGAGATGCTTGATACAAAGGTGAGGGTAAAGAGTGACCTCGACAATATGACAGTGCCTTTTGCAGGTGAAATACCTCAGGGCTCCAACTCAAATGCAAAGAAATGGTGGCAGATATGGAAGAGCATAGACAGTATTGAGGAGAACAAGGCTCTTATGGTTGTAAAGGAGGGTAAACGAGACTTCATCAATGAGTCATTCAGGGTCTTGAGATCAAATCTCGAGTTGATGAGTGGGAACAAAAAGGGTGTAACTTTCCTTCTAACATCATTTGAACCTGGTAGCGGAAAATCATTCCTTAGCATGAATATTGCTATGGTATTCGCTCTGAAACACAATAACGTGCTTGTAATTGACTGTGACCTGCGACATGGTTCAACATCGGAATATGTAGGGTCACCAAAAAAGGGCCTCTCTTCTTTGCTTACCGGTAGAATTGAGTACTTTGAAGATGTACTTGTCAATTATGAGAACAACGAACACCTCTTCGTTCTTCCTATTGGTATAATACCTCCTAACCCTTCAGAGTTGCTCTACAGCCGTAAATTCAAAGAGATAATTGAGGACACAAAGAATAAGTTCGACTATGTCATTCTTGACTGCCCTCCTGTTAACATGCTGGCCGACACACAGATTATTAGTCCATACGCAGACCGCTCAATTCTTGTAGTAAGAGCAGGTCTTATGGAGAAGAAACAGCTCTCATTAATTGACGAACTGACCGAGAACAAGAAGTTCAATAACCTCTCCATTATACTCAATGCCTCAAGATCCGATGGATCGAATGGTGGAAGGTATGGATACAGATATGGATATGGATATGGATACGGCTATGGTTACAAGTATGGTTATGGATATTACGGCAACAAGAAGAACTATTATGCTTCTTTTGCCGAAAGCGGTACAGACACAACTAGCAACGACACCATAGATAATAAGGCATAACAATGTTTCTGTTTGGAGAAAAGAAGACCTCCTATAGTGAAAGCGAACTCTTCAAGAGTTTTACAGATTATCACAGCCATATACTGTATGGCCTTGATGATGGTGTGAAGACTCCTGAAGAGAGTTTGAAAATACTTGAATTGTGTGAAACAATGGGTGTGGAGACCATATGGTTTACTCCACACATCATGGATGATATTCCAAACACTACCAAAGATATAAAGAGCAGGTTCTCCCAACTGCAAAAGCTGTATAAGAAGGCGGCAAAAGATAAAAATAGCAATATTAAAGGAGGCATAAAACTGAATGTTGCTGCCGAATATATGATGGACCCCCTTTTTGAAAAGAGACTTGATAAAAAAGATCTTCTTCCTCTAGGTGAATTGGGAATGCATCTTCTGGTTGAAACATCTTTCTCATATCCACCATATAACTTCTGGGAAGTTCTGGAAAAGATAAAATCAAAGGGATACTACCCTATTCTTGCTCACCCTGAAAGGTACTCCTATATGGGAGAGAAGGATTACAAACGTCTTAAAACATTGGGAGTGATGTTGCAGATAAATCTTGGCTCCTGCCTTGGATTGTATGGCTATGACAGTAAAAAAAGAGCTGAGAATTTGATAAAAAACGGTTTCTGCAGCATAGTTGGCTCCGATACCCACTCATATTCAATGATTTCCCATATCCTAAACGCCAAGGAGCTCTCTCCAAAGATTCTAGGCGAATTAAGAATGGTTACGCAAATGATGGAGATTTGAAATATTAATATAATACAGAAGACCCCGCCCACTGAATGTGAACGGGGTCTTCTATTATAATAACCGACTTTCGTCAGCCTCTCTCCATTAATAGAACTTGTATCTCATATCCTCAATCTGAGCCTGCTCAGAGAGAATATAAGGAAGAGCCCTCATAACATATGCAAACTGCTGACCCTTCTTTGTCTTTGCATCATCCTCTGTGTAGAATGCACCCTTGTCAATACCATTCACTGTGAAGTAGTATACTCCAATCTGGCCCTCAACAGGTCCGTTGAGTTCTCCCTCCTTGGCATTTGCAAGAGCTCCGAGGAACTTGTAATCTATTTGCTGTGGCTGAAGTGTTGAGAATGCTATACCATCCCTGCTTGTGATGCTTGTTCCAAGAATCTGTGCAACTTCATCAAGATTCGATGCAGAAGCTGTCTTCTCCTTGCACTGTGAGGCCATAAGAGCAAGCTGTTTCTCACCTGAGAGTGTCTGTTTGATCTGTGGAGCAACCTGCTCAAGAGGAACTATTCCCTCAGCATGTTCACCTGTAACAGCAACTACAAAATAGTATCTGTTGTCAAGTGAGAGAATTGAAGAGACTGAACCAACAGGATTATCATTGATCCAGCGAACAATTTCGCGTGCCCTCTCGTAGCTTACAAATGAACGTGATGCTGGAAGAATGTTCATTGCAGGATAAACTGTAACATTGTTCTCCTTTACATATGTATTGAATGCATCTATCTTTCCGTTGCTTGCAGTTGCAAGCTCATTTGCCTTTGCATAATACTCAGCATAGGTCTGCTTGCCGGCAACAGCCTCTTTGCAGAGAACAGCAACCTGATATTTCTTTGAAGGAGCAGTTTTTTTGGTAACCTTTACAAGGTGTGTTCCATACTGTGATGTCATCTTCTCAACCTGACCTACAGGCATTGTCATTACAGACTCAAACCCTGGAAGCATGAACTGTTGTGTAAGCCAACCCAAATCACCAATCTCCTCAACATTAGGATTCTTGTCATCTGAATACTCGGCTGCAACAGCAAGGAAATTCTCAGCGCTCTTTGAAGCAACTGCCTTAAGCGAATCTGCCTTCTGCTCATTCTCTCCGCGAAGAAGAATGTGCTTTACGAATACTGAATCAGGAAGCATCTGGGTATCCATAACCTTGGCAGCATAGAAATTGTTGCCCTCCTGATATGGCTCAAGGAATGAACCTACAGCTGGATTTCCATTCATGAATTCAGCAAGGGAAGCACTCAATGAAGTGAACTGCTCAGGTGTAAAGTACATCTGGTTCATAGGAACAGATGAGTTCCTCTGGATGAACGCCTTTACATTGTCGGTTGCTACAAACTCAGGATAAACCTTATCCATCTCGCCCTGTGCAAAATTCACATCCTCCACCGATGGAACAACCTCCCAAACAACATACTCAACATCCTTGCTTGCAGGCTGCTTCATCTTATCCTTTCTAGCATTGTAATATGCTTTGATTTCATCAGATGAAACAACTATTGATGAATCTGGAGCTGTCATTGGAAGAATAGTGAAATTCACATTGTATGTGGTGTTGCTCTCCTCCATATCCCTGGCAAGTTCAAGCGGAGTGGATACCATACTCTGCTGAAGAAGAGCATAATATTTCTCAAGCAGTGCTGTTTGAACTATGTTGTCCTGGGTGAACTTCCAGAAATTTGCAACCTTACCTGTTTCATCAGATGCAGCGGCCTGTATGAACTGGCTGAGTTTTGATTTGTCATAGTTGCCGTTTTCATCAACAAAGAAAGGATTCTGTGAGAGAACCGGTGATATGTGAGACCCCTGTGTCAATTCGGTAAGTTCAGCTTTTCCAAGCTTGATACCTGCGTTTTCAATTGCCGGAAGAACAACAAGTCTTGTTATCTCATCCTGCCAAGCCATATTGCTGACAACCTCGCTCTGATCCTCTGTATTACCATTGGAAGTCATCTGGTATATCTCGGAAAAATAATTTGTCCTCTTCTCGAACTCACGATATGAGATGGACTCTCCGTTCATCTTACCTACATCATACTTCGATGAGAACATCTGAAGTGTTGACTCAAGAGTGTTTGGGTCAATAATGAAAGACAACAGCGCTATTGCAATAAGCACTGTAATAAATACACCTAATTTTACGCGTATTTTCTCTAAAACTGCCATTTTATTTGGTTTTTTAATAATTTATAATCTGCTCAAAATAGAGGTGCGAAGTTAATAAAAAAATACCTTTGTCAACGTTGTTTGTCCATTATTTTTAACTCCACGGTATCTATCTTCATCCTTGTGGCTTTCAGTATTGTAAATCTGTATGCATCAATGGTTACAACATCATTCTGCATTGGAATGTTCTCATTCTTGAAAATGATGAATCCTGCAAGAGTTTCATACTCCCTCGAGAGAGGAAGAGAGAGTTTCAGACGCTGATTAATCTCCTCAATTTCCATCCTTGCGGAAATAACATATCTGTTCTCTCCATTTTTTTTGCAAACCTCATTGTCATGATCTGTTTCATCATCTATTTTTCCGAATATCTCCTCAATGAGATCCTCCATTGTAACAATTCCAGCCGTTCCTCCCCATTCATCCTTTACCGCAGCTATGCTTATGCTGTTCTTCACCATATAGGCAAGCATATACTGCGCCCCCGTCTCCTCCGATTTTGAAACAATTGGTCTTAAAAGTTCCTGAAGTGTACTGCTTCTGTGGCTGAAGAGATCTTTGGTGTGAACATATCCTATTATATTGTCTATTGAGCCGCTGTAAACCACAATTCTGGAAAAACCAGAATCCTTGAAGAGAGCAAACAGAGCCTCAGTACCATCTTCAATATCAACCGCTACAATTTCAGTACGTGGTATCATACATTCACGCAACTTTACCTTACTGAAATTCAAGGCGTTCTGAAATATCTCTATATCATGTGTACAATCCTGCTCATCCTCATCTGCAACAACCTCTTCCGAGAGATTCATCAGGTCGGTCTTGTCAAATATGCTTGAACGCCCCTCCTGTACCGTATTCATGCCGAATAGGCTCATGAACATGTATGATGTACCCTTTATTATGGCTGTAATAGGATAGAACAACCAGTGAAACAGCAGTATCAACCAGAAGAGAGAAGAGAAGACGCCATTGGGATTAAGCCTGCTCAATGTCTTTGGGAGAAATTCTCCCGTAATGAGAACAATAAGGGTGGAGACTACCGTCTCTATTGCAAGGGAGACACCAAGCAACGCTCCATCTGAAATCAATCCGCCAAGAAATCCTGCAATTACCGGATTCAAGATTGCGGCTATTGAAATACCGTATATTACAAGCGATACATTGTTTCCAACAAGAAGTGAGGATATGAGCAGATCTGGAGAGTCAAGAAACCTACCCATAAGCACAGCATACCTTTTCCCCTCTTTTCTGTCTATTTCTATAAGAAGCTTGTTTGATGAAAGAAAGGCTATTTCATATGCAGAAAAGAGAGCGCTGGCAGCCAGGGCAATTATGGAGAGTATATATGGCCAGATCATTCCTCAAAAATGATTATATCTTCTGTTTTGGTTCTATTTGGTTTGATTCCCTTTCTCCTGTCAAGTCCCGCCCTATGGGATGCAACAGAGTCACTCGCCTGCTCTTTGTGAATTTTTAAAGGATTCATTCTCTTTACCGAAGCCCTTGGACCTATGAAATTTGCAGTATCAATCAACCTTACATCATTGCTGTCACTTATAACTCCGTAACAGTCAAATAATTTAAGAAGTCTGGCGTTACGCGCCATTTCATCGCTCTCCATACCATACCCCTGCATGAATCCCTGTGGGGACTTCATCTTTACATAACAATGGGTATATATCTTATGGTTTTCGCGATCCCAATAGAGTGTATCAGTCTCCATAACCTGTTCATTTATGAAGTTGTGAATGAAAACATTTCCGAATGCCTCCCACTTTTCACCTCCCACCGTAGTGGTATGTCGTGCCTGATCTGAACGGATCCTGGTCTCAAGCTCCCCCTCCTCATTATATCCATAGAGATCGAGTCCCTGCGGGAAGAGCTCATAAGATACATGTGTGGAGTCATTCTGATACCGCTCCATACGAGGTGTTGACATTCTCATCTGCATCTTTCCGTTCTCTGACTTAAGGGCATACATATTCTCTATAACCTGCCTTGGAGTAGAGTTGATATCAGTATCCCCACCCCTCTTTTCTCCTCCCGAACATGACACGAGAAGAAGAAGTGCAATAAACGATATTGAATATAATGCAGACGTTTTCAACTGATACTCTATTTTATGCATAAAGGGTTGGTTGGGTTTTACCCCAGCCAGCCCTGAATTATTTTTTCCGCACGGGAATTATTTGTTTGTCCTTACTGTTGTAGTTGCGCTCATGCCACCGCAGCTTATTGAGTATGAACTGCCGTTTGAGAGGTCATACATGAAGGCATCCTCTACCTTTGGATAGTATATTCTTGCCTGTGATATTGACTTGTCAGCCTCAGAAGCAAGAGACTCATCAGCAGCCTTTGCCTTCTGGAAATAGTCTGTTGCTACCCAGAACTTAGCTCTCTGGTCCATCTCGTCACCTGAACATTTAACCTGCATCCAAATTGAACCAATAAGCATATAAGCCTTGCCTGCGAATACAGCATCAGCCTCTGCAGCCTGTTTTGCATAAGCTACTGCCTTGCCATTGTTCTTGCCCTGGAACTGGAGCACTGCCATTTCATAAAGAAGGGATCCCTTCTCGTTTGCAAGTGCATCAGGACTCTCTACTGCCATCTGAAGATACTGAAGAGCCTTCTCGTCATTATCCTTGCTTCTATAAAGTTTATAGAGGAGCTTTGCAGATGCATATGAAGGCTCAAGCTGATGCATTGTTGTAACACTCTTAAGGAAGAGATCCGAATCAATACACTCAGCATTTGAGAGAATCTTTGCAACTGACTTTACAAGTACAAGATCATTAGGATTTGCGGCCACTCTAGGTCCGAATACCTTCTGGAGGTTATCACAGTTTGCAACACCACTCACAATGAACATGTTTTCAAATGATTTCTGTGTTGAGACATTGGCCTCGCTTGCATTTGAAGCAACAAGCTCCTCAATGTATGGACTGAATTTGGTATATGTGCCAATAACCTGGTCATCAGAGAATTTGCCAGCCTTATAAAGGCTTACAGCCCTATCCATTGCTGCAAGGTAGAAATCAGGATTCATGTTCACACCAACCATAGTATGGAAAGCATCTATCTTGTCAATGAGAGATGCATCATCCTGTGGCATATAGTTCATCATATCAAAAATCTGAGCCTCCTTTGCCTTTACCTCGCTCTTTTTGAAATTGGCTGCACGGGTCTCATGTATGAGCATCAATGTATCTATGAGCTGTGCCCTTCTTGTAGGATCCTGTTCACTCTGAAGAAGACCCTTCATGATTTTTGCACCATTGATGAAGAGGTTCTGGCTAACCTTTGCAGGACAGTGGTTGAATGCCTTCTGCCACTGGTAATTTGCCTCTGACATATTTCCCTGGTCAAGGAAATTCTTGTAAAAGTTAAGGGCGTTTACACACTCAGCGCTGTCCTTTCCATATTTGCCCTGAGCGAAGGATACGGTATTTGCCACCGCAACCAATGCTACCACCATTAAAAATTTCTGCAGATGTTTCATAGTTTAATGTTGTTCTGTATTATTAATATTTGTTTGTGTTTTCTACTGATAAAGCTGTTTGATGAACCAAATGTCGTGGAGACTTATGTTAAGTACAAAATTCACATAATTCTCCTTTATTAGACCATTATTGAGCGACCCTCTCTGACCCACATCAACCGAGAAGTTCAGTGCGTTGTTCAACCTGTATACAGGGAAACCGAGACCTATTGTAAAACCTTTGGCATCAACACTGTTTCCATTCACATTGAGGTATGATTTCTCATAATACGCTCCAACTCTGTATGTTATTCTTTTTAAGTAATATCTTATATCGTATTTGTTCGGAGTGTATTCGAATCCAACTCTTGCCGATGAAGCAGCCTGCAGCTTGCTTACAATACCTGTTTGTGATATGCTCTGGGCCCCGCTCCAATCCTGATATTTTATATCAAAACCAACCATCCACTTATCTCTCTTGCGGTACGATGCACCAAACGATATTTCATCAGGAATATCAAGGGAGAATCTCTCCTTGGAGTAATAAGTGGTATCCGAAACACTCTCAGCCCTGGTAGCCCAACTTGTGTTCTTTATAAGACCTGTGAGCCTGCTCTGTAACCTCCATGTTGCTCCCAGGGTCAAACTCCTGTCCTTGTTTTCACCAAACTCCTTATGATATTGAAGACCCAGCTTCAAAGTATATGCAGTTGGCTGATAACTCCAGTCTGTATATATACTGGAAAGGGATTCAAGGGTTCCAAAGACTACATCACTGCTTCTGTCGAGCGAACCGAAAATAAAACCGAACTGAGCTCCTACGGTAAAATTCCTTATATCCATAGCGGTAGCGAAAAACGCCTCATAAAGCGATCCGCTGCCATATTTCTTGTATCTTATATCTCCATAATCGGCAACAAGTTTGGTATCAAGCTCCTCTGACTCCACTTCATAACCCATTTCTGAATAAGGCTGTATACCAAAAGCCATTGCAGATTTTTTGTACAGGGGGGTTGTGAACATCAAGCTCTGTATTGTTGCAGTATTGTATGCAGATGTGGTCACTCCATCTTTTGAATAGATGTTCTTCATTGAAAAACTGACATCAAACATAAAAGAGAGTGTATCTCTTTCTGTAATTGATGCCGGATTCATGATGTTGATATAATGGTTGTCCCTTACACCTACACCTATACCACCCATTCCCATATTCATTGAATTTGTAGGAGATGCGAGGGTTCCCAATCCAAACATTGAGTATGGGGTGAAATTGCTCAAAGCATCCTCTCCCTTTCCCATTGCCAGATTTGTACTGACAAGTGAGATGAAAAGGACGATGGCTGCCTTGATGTTAATTCTTTTCTGCATAATAATCAGCAATTTGAGCAAGACCCATAAGAACCAGATTTGGCGTGGCAAAGATGGCACTTTTCATCTTTTTGGCAAAATAAAAAGCATCACCCCCGGTAAACACTATGGTTCTGCCAGGATATTTGTTTATATACCCCTCAACTTCAAACATAATACCAAAAACAACTCCGGCACTCATTGCTCCCATAATTTCAACACCCTCATCTGGAATCTCATCAATAGGAGACTTGATATATGGCAATCTTTTGGTATAATCCTTCAGCGCTTTGAACCGGCTTCTCATTCCAAGAGAGATGTTCCCTGATGTAAAGGAGCCATTCCTGTCTATAAAATCTATGGTCAGCGCTGTTCCAAAATCAAACTTTATACAATCTTCACCCTTGAAAAGAGACCCAACGGCAAGAGCCCCGGCTATTCTGTCGGCTCCAAGTCCCTGTGGGTTGAATTTGTAATCAAGATTATACGGAAGTTCTGTGTCAACATCCAGTAAAATAAACTTCCTGCATAACTGCTTGAGAGACGCATTCAACTCCTCATCATTGAGACGCACGTTGGAAAACACCACAACATCTATCTCCTCACCCTTCTCCACTCTCTCCTTTATCTTTGACAAAATGAATCCTTGTATATTCTGCCCCGGTTTGCTTCTGTGACAATCTCCAATAACCCCATCCTGTTCAAACGCCACCTTGCAACTGGTATTGCCAAGATCTATCAGATAATTCATAACTATTTGGTAAACCCTATATTTTGATACAATCTACAAAGATACACCTTTTTTTATTTGACTTACAACATCAAAGGCTTTTTCAACGCTATTTACCCTCTCTATGCGCAAATAAAATTTGTCACTCTCTGCTCTTGCCCTGAATCTGGTAGGATTGGCATTGATATAGTTGAGCATTTTTGAAAACATGGGAGTCTGATAATATGGGTTATTCTGGTTTTTAGGAAAATAAACCAGCATAATGCCACCTTTGAGAACCACTTTTTCAAAACCAAGGCTAATGGCCTCTCTTCGAAGACGAACAATAAAAGTGAGCTGGAACAACTGCTCCGGTACCGGACCGAACCTATCCTCCATCTCCTTTATGAATGCCTCCACCTCCTGTTCGCTGCTCATGGCATCCAACTCCTTGTAGAGCCTTATTTTTTCAGCAACTGAATTCACATAACTATCGGGAATAAGGAGTTCCAGGTCTGTATCTATTGTACAGTCTGTTACATAATTCACGCTCTCCTTTACTTCAACAGACTCCTCCTTCATCTCTACAAGAGCCTCATTGAGTATCTTCTGATAAGTTTCAAATCCCATATCGGCAATAAAGCCGCTCTGCTCACCACCAAGCAGGTTTCCAGCTCCTCTTATATCGAGATCCTGCATTGCTATATTGAAACCGCTGCCCAGATCTGAAAAAGCCTCTATTGCCCTTAACCTTCTTCTTGCATCATCACTTACAGCCATCATTGATGGAACAATTAGGTAGCAATATGCCTTTGTATTCGAACGGCCAACCCTTCCCCTGAGCTGATGAAGGTCACTCAGACCAAAATTCTGGGCACCGTTCACTATCATTGTGTTGGCATTCGGAACATCTATACCGTTCTCTATTATGGTTGTTGCTATGAGAACATCATAATCTCCAGAGATGAAATCAAGCATCTTCTGCTCCAGTATCTTTGGTTCCATTTGACCATGACCCACACATAGTCTCGCATTTGGCACCAGACGGGATATTATGGCGGCAATTGACTCTATATCCTCAACTTTATTATGAATGAAATAGACCTGTCCGCCTCTCTCTATCTCATTCACAACAGCCTCTCTTATAAAATCCTCATCAAAGTTTATTATTTCAGTATGAACCGGCTGTCTGTTTGGTGGAGGTGTGTTTATTATTGAAAGATCTCTTGCACCAAGCAGTGAGAACTGCAGTGTCCTTGGAATTGGAGTTGCTGTTAGAGTGAGGGTATCGACATTGAGTTTGAGCGATTTAAGTCTCTCTTTTGCACTTACACCAAACTTCTGCTCCTCGTCAATTATAAGAAGACCAAGATCTTTGAAAGAGACCTCTTTGTTCAGAAGCCTGTGGGTTCCTATAATTATATCTATTTTTCCACTCTTCAGCTTTTCGAGTATATCCTTTATCTCCTTTGTGGTGCGGAGTCTGCTCACATACTCTATTCTGCAAGGAAAACCCTTTAGTCTTGAGGTAAAGGTCTGGTAGTGCTGAAGTGCCAGAATGGTGGTAGGAACAAGAACTGCCACCTGTTTGTTGTCCGCCACAGCCTTGAAAGCAGCCCTTATTGCAACCTCTGTCTTTCCGAATCCAACATCACCACAAACAAGACGGTCCATAGGATAATCTCTCTCCATATCTGCTTTAATTGCAGCTGTAGCCTTGATTTGGTCCGGCGTATCTTCAAACATAAAGCTTGCTTCCAGCGCCGATTGAAGAAAACTGTCGGCACTGTATGCAAAACCTTTTGAGGCACGCCTGCGGGCATAGAGATCTATAAGCTCCTTTGCAATATCCTTAACCTTGCTCTTTGCTGTGCTCTTGAGTTTCTCCCAGGCACCGCTTCCAAGTTTGAATATGCGCGGAGGTGTACCATCCTTTGATTTGTAACGGCTTATTCTGTGTATTCCATGAATTGATACAAGAACAACATCGTTATCTTTATATATGATTTTTATAGCCTCCTGAACTTTTCCGTTCACATTGGTCTTAACAAGCCCGCCGAACACACCTACACCGTGATCTATGTGTACAATATAATCTCCTATACTCAGGGAGTTGAGCTCGTTTATGGTCATTCGCTGGCTTGGCGCAACCTCTCTCTGCAAACGGACCCTGTTGTACTTCTGGAAAATCTGGTGGTCTGTATATATACACAGATGCGTATCCTTCTCTACAAATCCACCTGCAATGGAGAATTGCAACTCTTCAAATCTGTTTGAGTAGCTCAGGTTCGTGCCATCTGTACCGCTTATTGAGGAGAATATGCTGCGCAACCGCTCGAACTGCTTGGGATTGCTGCTGCTTATGAACACCCTCCAACCCTGCTCTATCATTGAACTTATATCTCTGTTAAGAAGTTCAAAATTCTTGTTGAATGCAGGCTGTGCAGATGTGTGGAACTCTATTGTGTTTATGGATGAAGGGGTGTTGTCGGATGAGTTGAAATAGATTTTCCTGAAGGGTAACTGATTGAATTCAGAGATGCTCTCAGGTTTGTCTATCCACACGAGTGTGTCGGAAGGAAGCAGGTCAAACAGGGATACATACCGGCAATTGGAGGTGTTGTCATTGTCTGTGACATCCGGGAGTATCTCCACACTTTCAAGCGGTTCAATGGAGCGCTGTGTATCATAATTAAAGGTGTGAAGGCTCTCTACTGAATCTCCGAAAAAATCTATTCTGTAGGGCATGTCATTTCCATAGGAAAAAACATCTACAAGTGATCCTCTAAGGGCAAATTCACCTGGCTGTGTAACAAAATCAACCTTTGTGAACCCACTTCCAAGAAGCACCTCCTTTATGAAATCATGTGACAGGGTGTTGCCCTTTGATATCTTAAGTATACTCTTTTCAAGCTCCTCCTCGCTCTTGATTCTCTCCTGCAGGGCAGCAGGCCATGTGACAAGGATTATGGTTCTTCCCTTTTCTCCAGATATAAGAGCCGATATGGCAGCTCCCCTCTGAACTTTTGAACTGGCTCCCCTCACATCCTTCACCTTTGCCATCTGACTCCTCACCGAAGGAAAATAGAACACATCATCCTTTGACCATAATGAATAGAGGTCGCTGCATACTCCGGCGGCTTCGTCCTTTGAATCAAGAATGAATAGATGGACTTTTGCCGCACTGCTGCATAAAACAGATGCAACGGTAAATGAGCGCGCAGAATCAACAACCCCTTTCAGAAGAATATCCTCTTTGGAGTTGCTACAAAGAGAGTCCCGCAATTTTGAGATTGCGGGATTCCCTGAAAATATATCCTGAGGTATCAAATTGATCTTTAAAGTAAGTTAGAATAGTTTATTATTATCTCCTTTCCTATTGCTTTATAAAAAGCTTTGAACAACTCTTCATTATACTCCTTGTCTCTAACATTTTCAACAAATGCTTCACCCTGAACAAAAACAAGATGGTTCAATGGAGCAAGAAGCTGCATATAACCTGTTCCATAAGGGTTATACACATTGTTGAAATTGAAGTAGTTCTTTCCATTACCTCTCTTTATTGAGAAAATATCCTCCTTCAAATAGAGAGCAAGATCACATGCTACGGCATTGTTCTCCTTTATTTTCAAACCTCCGCTTGCCATTGCATCATCAAGTGCACTCATAATCACTTTTTTTGCAACACCATCTTCAGAGTAATCCTCCTTCATGTTCACGTTCTTTCTCGATACCATATAAGGTGGCTGATTCTCACCTGCCTTTACAAAGAGAGGAACAGCAACAGCGGTTGCAGGGTATCCAAGCATTGTCCACATTACTGTGTTCAGAGGATTTTCACCAACCTTCACACCTTTTACAACAATAATGGCAGAGGTGCTTTTTCTTGGAATGAAATCCTGGTCAACAAAAAATCCTGTACCACGCTGCAGTACACCCTCTCCCTTTATTGAATTCTCCTTTACAAGATCTATTCCCAGAACCTCATTGTTATATGAACGGCTCAAGTTGTTATATATCCACTCAGGGGTGATTTTTACAGCACAAGCAACTGCTGTTTTAATAATATTATCTGCATTGGTATATCTCTCATATCCGCTCCCTTCATTCAATCTTCCAGTATATGAATGATTGGTATAGGTAAGATATCCCATTGGGGCAATTTTTGGATCGTTCACATCTATTTTGGTCCACTTTGTATTGTTAACCTCATAATAAGCTGCTCCACCCTCTGCATCAATTACACCAAAATTTGCCTCTACACCAATTGGCCTTGGAAGTTTATCAAGCATCTTCTCAAAATCCCTGAGAGTTTTGCAGGTGGCTAGAGCCTTCCACATTACATTTCCCTCATGATCCATTTGCGAATCCGGAACATTGTCATCCTTAAGATTATATGATGCTGTATTCATTATGGAAAATCCAACACTGTTGGTTCCGCTCCACGCCTCCTTTAAATCTTCACCATTTGGAGAGTTCAAAAGAGCAATGAAATCATACTTTTCACCCTTTATGAAACTTATTCTGTTATTAAGTTCACCAGTATCCCTATGTTTCCACAGAAGAGGTCTTCCATCTGGTGTCACCTTACCTGTAAAAATTGCCGATGTGCAGGCAAAAAGCGGCGAAGCAACCATTAAAAGCAGTGCCGCAACAACTGTTGTAATCTCTATTTTTTTCATTTTATTATATGTTTTTTACTTGCGATAGTTTATTCTCTTCATTAAAAAAGAGTCTCCTCAACCGGTTTATTTCTTGTTCTTCCAAGGTGTGAATATGCAAGGGATGTCACCTCTCTCCCACGCGGTGTTCTCTGTAAAAATCCCTCCTTTATAAGATAAGGTTCATATACCTCCTCTATTGTTCCTGCATCTTCTCCAACAGCTGTTGCTATTGTATTCAAACCTGTAGGACCTCCATTGAATTTATCTATAATAGTGGTGAGAATCTTGTTATCCATCATATCCAGACCCTTCTTATCTATATTAAGAGCATCAAGAGCGTATCTGGTTATATCAATATCTATATTTCCATTACCTTCAACCTGTGCAAAATCCCTTACCCTACGCAATAGAGCATTGGCTATTCTCGGTGTTCCCCTGCTTCTTACAGCTATTTCAAGTGCTGCCTCTTTTTCTGCCTTTATATTCAATATAGAAGCACTTCTTAAAATAATTTTCTGAAGTATTATTGAATCATAATATTCAAGCTGACATTTTATTCCAAATCTTGCTCTTAATGGAGATGTCAGCAAACCACTTCTTGTAGTTGCTCCAACCAGTGTAAAAGGATTCAATGCTATTTGAACACTTCTGGCTCCTGGTCCCTTATCTATCATTATATCTATCTTGAAATCCTCCATTGCAGAGTATAAATACTCCTCAACTATAGGCTGTAGTCTGTGAATTTCATCTATAAAGAGAACATCACCTGTTTCAAGAGATGTTAGAATGCCAGCAAGATCTCCCGGTTTATCAAGAACAGGACCGCTTGTTATTTTAAGATTTACACCAAGTTCATTTGCAATTATATTGGCAAGAGTTGTCTTTCCCAACCCTGGAGGCCCGTGAAGAAGTACATGATCAAGAGATTCTCCTCTTAATTTTGCAGCCTTCACAAATATTTTCAGATTCTGAAGAATTTTATCCTGACCGGAAAATTCACTGAACTCCTGAGGACGTATTGCACCCTCCACATCCTTCTCTGAAATTTCCGATATTTTTCTTGGATCAAAATTATCCATAATTATAAATTTAATCTTTAAGGATATATATTCAGATATAATAGGTTGTTGAAATGTTGATAAATTTTTTCAAAAATTCCCAAAAAATTATAAGGTTCAAATTATCAATGATTTTTATTTTAAACTCTTATAATTAAAATTTTTTATGTGTTATTTCAAGTGTTGAAAATTTTTCAAAAAAAGTTTAAAAACAATTTGTTTATAATATCAATAAATCCAAGTAAAATAAAGTTGAAAAAATCAAATTTTTGTTTTGCTTATTTTTCAACATTTTATTTCAACACATTTTTCTTTTATCAACAATATTAAATTTATTTTTCAACAATTTATTTTTCCAATCTTATATCCTGAAAACACATACAAAGGGCATCATTTGAGTCATCAAAAACAATTTTAACACCTTTTATTCCCTTTGTAACATCCTCATTTTCAATTATAGATATATTTTCAACAAAATTTTCTCCCTTTTTCCACTCTTTACCGTCAATTGTATACTCCAGATGTCCGTCTGTAACTCCATAGAAATCTATGTTAGGAATTGCGCTCTCCACAACTATTCTGCTGCATACTACAGGTTCACTGAAAATATATGAGACATAATCTCCTTTTTTTGCCATTCTATCTGTTCTCCAATAGGTGTTGAAATCATAATCTGTAATGTTTGATTGAGGAAATCCTTTATATTCACCATTGAAAGAGGTCTCTATTTTTGTTTCAGGTGTAAGATATTCAGCAGGAGCTATATCTTTTGCAAGAACAGCAATACTATGTATTGAATCATTGAAGAAAGCCGCAAATCTGTACATTCCAGGTTTATCAATATTATTCAAACTGTCAAGTATTGGTGATTCAGAAGTAGGAGAGGTTCTGTCTGATGTATATCTTATTGTATAATTTGATTCACCTCTGAAAGTTCCATTGTTGAAATATACAACAGGAGGTTCAACTCTGAAAGCTATTCCCATATTGGCAAGTCTCTCAAAATGCTTTGAATCAAGTTTTCTTTTGAAAATATCAAAAGACTCCTTTCTGTTCCCACACCATCCTGTTTGTGCAAAAGCAACTGTTCTAGGGAAAAACTGATACTCTGCAAATCGTGCTGGTTTATTTAGAAGTTCACACCATAAACCGCACTGAACACCGGCAATATTTGCTTTTTCAGCCTCTGAAGCAGCTCTTCCATAAACAGCTACAGATATGGAATCAACCATTTTTTCAGGATTAAGGGAGTAAGCTTTTTCAAGAGGAACATTTCCTGCCCAGTTGTGTCCTCTCTCAAGATCCGACTGCTTCATATCAAAATAACTGTACTGTGCAATCTGGAAAATGGTAGGATATCCGCATCTGAGAAACTCAATACAATTGCTGTTTTCCTTCCAAGCCCAGAGATGTGTATCATCGGAAAAAGTTCTTACCGCATCCTGAAGTTCCTTTCCCTTGTTTCTTTCAATATCAACATCAGCAATTTCACTCCATCCGCACATTATTTTTCCATGAGAAGAGACAATTTCATTCATTTTCTGTACAAAGTATCTCTGAAGTTCCCTTTCATTCTCCATATTCCTCTCTTTCATGAAAGCCTGACAATGAGGGCACTCCTCCCAATTTTTGAACTGAACCTCATCACCTCCAATATGTATGTATTTACCAGGGAAAAGAGAGGCCAATTCTCCAATAATATCATCAATGACCTTATATATAGCCTCATCGCTTACACATAAAATATTCTTTGTTTCACCATTCACACTCACAAATTCAGATGTATTCTTGCATCCTGCCCATGGATAAACGCTAACCAAAGCCTTACTGTGCCCAGGCATGTCAATTTCAGGTATTATTTCCACACCCCTGTCTGAAGCATATTTTATAATATCCCTTATTTCATCCTGAGTATAAAAACCTCCATATCTCTTTTTTCCAGAACCATAAGCTTCAGGAAGAACCTCACCCGGTCCTCTCCAAGCACCCTTCTCGGTAAGCAGAGGATGACTCTTTATTTCAACCCTCCAGCCGTTGTCATCAGTCAGATGCCAATGGAATCGATTCATCTTATGATACGACATCCAGTCAATAAGAGAGTATATGAACTCTTTCGGAAAGAACTGTCTTGAAACATCAAACGACCACCCTCTCCAGTTATATGCAGGATAATCCTCTATTTCAATGCATCCAATTTTCCAATTTTCACCGCTGTGTTTCTCCTTTTTGTAAACATCTTCAGGCAACAACTGCAGAAAAGTCTGTATACCATAGAAGAGACCACTTTGTGAGCCAGCTTCAATTTCTACACATCTCTTTGATATGTCAAGTGAGTATGCTTCGTTAGTCTCACCCTCTGCGCACACATAACCATCAACATCAAAATCATTATCAATTTTCAGAATTACAGCGCCTTTTCTCTTCTCATACATATCCCATACATCATCATCGTCAGTACTGATTATTACACTCTCAATAGAGTTGTCACCAATCATTCCAGGCGCATTTACCATAAAGGTTCTAAGATACTCCGCACAGAATACATTATTTGACACTATAACCATACTGGTATCAATGGTAAAGAAGCCGTTTTCAGCCTCAACTTTCACCGGTTGGGGAAGAAGAGCCAGACTTTCAATGTTTCTGGTGCATGAAACGGTAAAGAACAGAGTCACTATCAGTGACAAAATGAAAAATCTACCTTTTGTTGACATATGTCTATAATTAAAGTTAGTTACTTCAGAAATTCGAGATCTCCGCTATATTTTATCATATCTCTTGAATTGCACTCCATTTGAATGTTCGCATTTCCATTGTCGAATATCTCCATGGTGCAGGTCCATCTCTCCTTTGAGTTGTCGTTTATGAAGTTGAACTGATATAGCCAGCTCTCATTCTTCTCATAATACTCCTGAATTACATTCACCTTCTGTGCACTTGCCTCTATTCCCTGTCTCTGCTCCCCAAACATGGCTGAAGTGGCGCTTCCCATATAAGGAGCATGCACATCAAGCACACCATTCTCTATTTTCAAGGTATAACCATCTGTAGTATTTATGGCATTCAAACCAGACGGATAGATTCTGCTTATTACAATTGTGAAATTGCAGCTTTTGCATGCATTCTCAATTATCAACCTCTCCTCCTGCTCCTTCTGCTTTTTGAGTGCCTTCTTCTCCGCACGGCTCATTTTCACACTCTGCTCCTGCGCATAAGAGGGGCAAACCTGTGCCGATAGAAATGATGTCAACAGACATACCAGTAATAAAAATCTTTTCATAATATAGCCTATTTCAAAATAATACCCAAAAAAATTATAACAAATAAGTTACCCAAATAAAAGCGGTTCTTTTATATATAGTGTATTCGCTTTGTTGGTTATGAACAATTACTGAGGCTCAAAGTTAATAATAATTGGTTATTTGATGAAAAGTGATTAAAATTGTAACTCCCTATGCTGTATAGTGGGCTTATTACACATTTTACAGTGCCGGGAAACAGAATAGGAATAATACACAAACAATAGTTAAATAATACACAAATGGCTGATAAGTTAATATCAAACATTCCGGATGGTCCTTTGTCAGAAAAATGGACAAAGCACAAAGCGCAGATCAAGGTGGTATCACCAGCAAACAAGCGCAAAATGGAGATCATTGTAATTGGTACAGGTCTCGGTGGTGCATCTGCAGCAGCTTCACTCGGTGAGCTGGGTTACAACGTAAAGGTTTTCTGTATAAGTGATTCCCCAAGAAGAGCACATTCAATTGCAGCTCAGGGTGGTATCAATGCCGCAAAAAATTATCAGAATGACAACGATTCAATATACAGGCTCTTCTATGACACCATTAAAGGAGGTGACTACAGAAGCAGGGAGGCTAACGTATATCGTCTTGCCGAGGTGAGCAACAATATCATTGACCAGTGCGTTGCACAGGGTGTTCCTTTTGCAAGGGATTATGGCGGATTGCTCGACAACCGTTCATTCGGTGGTGCACAGGTAAGTCGTACATTCTATGCAAGAGGCCAAACCGGTCAGCAGCTCCTTCTCGGTGCATACGCAGCACTCAACCGTCAGGTTGCAAAGGGAAGTGTAAAGAGCTATCCACGTCACGAGATGCTTGACCTCGTACTCATAAATGGTGAGGCAAAAGGTATCATAGCAAGAAACCTTGTTACAGGTGAAATAGAGAGATTCGGTGCACATGCCGTTGTAATAGCATCAGGTGGATACGGAAACGTATATTTCCTCTCTACCAATGCCATGAACTCAAACGGCTCTGCAGCATGGCAGTGTTACAAGAAGGGCGCATTCTTCGGAAACCCTTGCTTTGCACAGATTCACCCAACCTGTATTCCTGTTCATGGCGACCAGCAGTCAAAGCTCACACTTATGTCAGAGTCTCTTCGTAACGATGGCAGAATCTGGGTTCCAAAGAAACTTGAGGATGCAAAGAGACTTCAGGCTGGTGAAATAAAGGGTTCTCAGATTCCTGATGAAGACAGGGATTACTACTTGGAGCGCAGATATCCTGCATTCGGAAACCTTGTTCCTAGAGACGTGGCTTCACGTGCCGCAAAGGAGCGTTGTGATGCCGGCTTTGGTGTTAACAATACAGGAAAGGCAGTGTTCCTCGATTTCAAGGATGCAATAAAACGTCTTGGAAAGGATGTTGTTGATGCAAGATACGGCAACCTCTTTGACATGTATATGGAGATTAACGATGTTGACCCTCACAATGAGCCAATGATGATTTATCCAGCAATCCACTACACAATGGGCGGTATCTGGGTTGACTATAACCTTATGACCACAATTCCTGGTCTTTATGCAATAGGTGAGGCCAACTTCTCAGACCATGGTGGAAACCGTCTCGGAGCTTCAGCCCTCATGCAGGGTCTTGCCGATGGATACTTCATTCTTCCATACACAATTGGAAACTACCTCGCAAGCAAGTTCAAGGAGCCTAAGACAGATACAAATGCACCTGAATTCGAGGCTGCACAGAAGGCTATTGAGGAGAAGATTGCCAAACTTATGAACATCAAGGGTAAGAGAACCGTTGACGATATTCATAAGGAGCTTGGTCACATTATGTGGGAGTATGTGGGTATGGCACGTAATGAGGCTGGTTTGAAGAAGGCCATTGAACTCATAAAGGAGCTCAAGAAGGAGTTCTGGAGCAATGTTTATGTTGCCGGTGAGACCAATGTGTTCAACCAGGAGCTTGAGAAGGCGCTGCGTGTTGCCGATTTCCTTGAAATAGGTGAACTTATGGCAAGGGACGCTCTCAACAGAAACGAGTCCTGCGGAGGTCATTTCCGTGAGGAGATGCAAACAGAAGAGGGTGAGACAAAGCGTGATGATGAGAATTACATGTATGTTGCAGCATGGGAGTACAAGGGTGATGATCAGGAGCCTGAACTTCACAAGGAGCAGCTCAAGTTTGAGTTTGCACACGTAGCAACACGTAACTATAAAGACTAATTAAGGGAGAAGTCAATTATGAATTTTACATTGAAAGTTTGGCGTCAGAAAGACGCACACACCAAAGGTCATTTTGAGACATATCAGGTGAAAAACATCTCTGAGGGTACTTCTTTCCTTGAGATGATGGATATTTTGAATGAGCAGCTCATAGGCGAGCAGATGGATCCTGTATCTTTTGACAAGGGATGCAAAGGTCAGCACAGCGGTCCTGTATCTTTTGACCACGACTGCCGTGAGGGTATCTGCGGAGCATGCTCACTCTATATAAATGGTAGGGCGCATGGTCCTGAGAGCGGTGTAACAACATGCCAGCTCTATATGAGAAAATTCAAAGATGGTGAGACCATTACAATTGAGCCTTGGAGAAGTGCAGGTTTTCCAGTAATAAAAGATCTTGTTGTTGACAGAAGAGCATACGACAAGATTCTCCAGGCAGGTGGTTTCATATCAGTGAATACAGGCGGTGTTCCTGATGCCAATGCCATTCCTATTAAAAAGGAGAATGCAGATAAGAGTATGGATGCATCCTCTTGTGTTGGTTGCGGTGCTTGTGCAGCAACATGCAAGAATGGTTCAGCAATGCTCTTCGTAGCAGCCAGAGTAAGTACACTCGCACTGCTTCCTCAGGGTAAGATTGAGGGTGCGCGCAGGGCAAAGGCTATGGTTGCAAAGATGGATGAGCTCGGATTCGGTGCTTGCACAAACACCCGTGCCTGTGAAATGGAGTGTCCTAAGAAGATTTCCGTTTCAAACATTGCGCGCCTCAACAGGGAGTTCCTGAGTGCAAAACTGAAAGACTAACTAACCTAAATAATTAACCTAAAAACCATTTTTATGAGGAATTTAAAATTAGTAGTGATGCGATAAATTGATA
>DCHN01000033.1:0-1350 GCA_002315995.1 Bacteroidales bacterium UBA1751
CCAAAGAGTAATTCACGGATTGAGACTTATAGTGCCCGTAATGGACAGGGCATCCTAACAATCAAAAACAAAGAATACAAGAGCGTGAATATCCATAAAGAGCCATCAACAAAGAGTGCTATCGTCACAAAAGTCAGAGACAAACGAGGTGAATTGCCCGTTGTGATGAAATGCCTTGGGATGACCGAAAAGCCCGACAATGAGTGGAATTGGTGGATAAAGGTTGAAGTGAATGGCAAGGTTGGCTATGTGCGTTGGAATCTTGTGATGTGGGACTCAATTGATACATTTTAGGAAAACACGGCACACACTATATATAATCAACAAAAACCCTATGTCTTACTTTTAGACAGAGGGTTTTTGTTGTTAATAATAGCCTTGTGCATTACTCATGTTATTTTTCCGAACAGAAACTTTGTCATCTAAATTATTTGTCGTAATTTTGCAGCTGGAAACATAGCGCTGCTGATGATTGCGAGAGTGGCAAAAAAGGTAAAAAAATGGGCTTTGTAAGTTATTGATACTCAATTCATGTTCCGTATGGGATAGGGAGCTAAGATTATGAGAAAACACATTTATATTTTTGCCATTTTTATGGCATTTTTTCTTGTTTCGTGCAAGAATGAAGAAAAGGGTTTGGAAGAGCGGCTAAGAGAGCACGTGGCCTATCTGACATCTGAAGAGTGCAATGGGCGTGAGCCTTTCACCATCTATGCAGACAATTCAGTTAAGTACATTGCAGGGCAGATGAAAGAGATTGGTCTGCTACCCTACCGCGAGGAAGGCGAGGAGGATTATCTGCAGCAGGTGAAGCTGGTAAAGATTGATATCAATGCGCCAGAGGAGTTGCGGATTGAGGGTAACGGATGGTGCGAAACGCTGAAGAAAGAGAGTGATTTCACCCTTGTAACACAAGACACTGGAATAGTTGAGTTCAATGACTGCGAACTGGTTTTTGCAGGCTATGGAATCGTTGCGCCAGAGTACGGCAAGAACGATTACGAGGGACTAGAGAACCCTGCGAACAAGATAGCATTGGTAATAATCAATGACCCTGGGTTAGACAATGACGACCAGACATACTTTGCAGGCAACGAAATGACATACTACGGCCGATGGACATACAAGATGGAAGAAGGTGTACGTCAGGGGCTTGCAGGTGTGCTGATTATCCATAACGACCGAGGTGCAGGTTACGGATGGAACGTGGCAAGCGCGTCAAATAAGGTGAAATTTTCGCTGGACGACCCTGCTGCAGAGAAAACTCTTCCGTTGCAGGGATGGCTCACCAACGAGATTGGAAGACGATTGATTGAGAAGTGCGGACTGAATGCTGATGAGTTGTTTGAT
>DCHN01000033.1:1546-2548 GCA_002315995.1 Bacteroidales bacterium UBA1751
GGTATTGCGTGGTTGCTGGAGGTTGCCCGTGCATTGAAAGCTAAGGGTGAAGCACCTAAGCGCAACATAGTATTCCTTGCACCAACTTGCGAGGAGAAAGGGATGTATGGCTCGAAATATCACGCCAATCACCCGATGTTCCCTCTAGATAAAGCACGTGCTATGGTGAATATGGATGTATTGCCGCTATGGGGCACGAGCAAGACGCTGACAATCACTGGTTATGGACATTATCCAGAGATGGATGCATTTGTTGCCAAGATAGCCGAGAGACACGGCAGGACGGTGGTGCCAGACCCAGAGTCGTATAACGGAATGTTTTACCGTTCAGATCACCTGCCGTTTATGCAGAAGGGTGTAACGCCACTGTTTGCCAAAGGATGGGAGGAGAAGGACGGTCGCATTGAAAATTATTGGAAGAACGTTTATCACACTCCTAATGACAAAATGTATGAGAGTGATGATTACAGCGGATTGGCACAGGAGGTGGAGTTGTTTGTGGATATAGTCTGGGAATTGGCGAATGAATGACTCTGCAAAAAATAATCCTACCAACAGGATAGTTTCTTGAAAATAAATTTGTAACTTTGCAGCTTGAAAAAAATAAATAAACATTATAATGAAAAAAGTAACTGAAACAATCAAGTATATCGGCTGTGATGATGCTGATATCCGTATTTTTGAATCACAGTATGTGGTGCCAGATGGAATGTGTTATAACTCGTATGTCATTATGGACGAGAAAGTTGCGATTATGGACACTTCTGACAAGCGCACTATGGAGCAGTGGAAGAAGAACCTTTCGGAAGCACTTGAAGGTCGTCAGCCAGACTACCTTGTAGTGCAGCACCTTGAGCCAGATCATGCAAGCGGAATTGGTGAAGTGTTGGCTCTCTACCCTACCATCAAGGTTGTATGCTCAGCAAAAGCCAAGGGAATGATTCCTCTGTTCTTCCCTAATTCAGACCTTGCTGACCGCGTAATTACTGTGAACGAAGGTGA
>DCHN01000077.1 GCA_002315995.1 Bacteroidales bacterium UBA1751
GGAACACTTCAGATGAGTGAGATTATTGAGGCACTTCTTTCAACATATCCTGTGAAGGATATTTCAGATGGTATAGAGGTCAAATGGGAGGATCCTGTGGTAAGGAGATACAACAACCAGCGCAGCCAAAGCGTAATGTGCTCTCCTGCACATGGTCTGGAAACAGAGGCCGCACGCTCTTCCATTGCTGAAGACATTGAGGCTATTCCTCTTCCAACAGGATATACAATGCATTGGGAGGGTGAGAAGGCTGCTTCGGACAAAACAATGCATTACATCTTCATGTACTTCCCGCTGGGTATTGTATTTATAATTTTCCTTCTTATTCTCCTGTTTAAGGATTATAAGAAGCCTGTGATTCTTCTGTGCAACATTCCTTTGCTTCTCATTGGAATTGTGTGGGCAATGTATCTGTGCGGAATGACATTCACCTTCTGTTCAGTGGTTGGAGCGCTCGGATTAATTGGAATGATGATGAAGAACGGAATAGTTATGCTTGATGAGGTGAAGAGACTTGAGGATTCCGGAATGGATACCGCTTCGGCAGTAACACAGGGCGCTGTGAGCAGATTCCGTCCTGTTATGATGGCATCCGTTACAACAATTCTTGGAATGATTCCTCTTCTTTCGGATGCAATGTTCGGTCCTATGGCCGCAACAATCATGGGCGGTTTGTTGTTCAGCACTTTTGCTATTCTTTACTTCCTGCCTGTGCTCTATGTGACATTCTTCAGGGTTAAAGTGAAGTGATAAATTAAAGATGCAATATTCCATATTCAAGAGCAATAGAGTAAGCAGGCTTGGTTTCGGAACAATGAGACTTCCGCTGCTTGCCAATGGCGAAATAGACCAGAATCAGGTGGAGCAGATGGTAAAGTATGCTCTGGACAATGGCGTCAACTATTTTGACACCGCCTATCCATACCATAACGGACTCTCGGAAATATCGCTTGGCAAAGCTCTGGAATCTCTGAAGGTTCAGAATCCGGAAAAGTATTCCAGAGAGAACTATTTTGTTGCCGATAAATTTCCGGCACATCAGGCGGCAAGTGAATACAATCCTGAGAAGATATTCCAGAGCCAGTTACGCAAGTGCTCGGTGGAGTATTTCGATTTTTATCTCTTCCACAATATCTGCGAAAGTTGTTGGGATGTATATTCATCACATGCGGATGAGTTCATATCATATTTTGTGAAGCAGCGTGAGAGTGGAAGAATAAGGCATCTTGGAATGTCAACTCATGCAGACATCCCAATGCTCGAGAAGATTCTGGATTCGGAGTATGGGAAATGCATAGAGTTCTGCCAGATACAGTTGAACTATCTCGACTGGAATCTTCAGAAGGCCAAGGAGAAGGTCCGAATTCTAACTGAGAGAGGTATTCCGGTATGGGTAATGGAACCGCTCAGGGGAGGTCTTCTTGCCAAGCCCTTCGGTGACGCCTCTTCATCTGAAATGACGGCGGATGCTTTCCGCTGGCTCAAGGAGATTCCGCAGGTCAAGGTTGTTCTAAGCGGTATGTCGGCATTTGAGCAGATGAAGGAGAATGTTGCAACATTCGGCAGCAGCTATCGCCTGAGTGAGGCGGGGAAGGAGCGGCTTGAGAGGAGAGCGGAGTCCCTTATGAATCTGGTTCCATGCACCGGTTGCAGGTACTGCTACGACATGTGCCCGATTCCACTTGACATTCCGCTTATGATACAGGCGTACAATGATATCAGAATGCAATTCTCCTTTACGCCCCAGATGCGTATTGAGTCGCTACCTGCCGATAGACATCCGTCTCAGTGCCTGAACTGTCACACCTGTGAACGGCAGTGCCCGCAGAAAATCAAGATACCTGAGATTCTTTCTGACCTCTGCCGTATTCTTGACGAGCACCCGAAATGGAGTGACATTTGTGCCCAGAGAGAGGAGATTTCAAAGAATCTGGAGAAAAGCCTTGGAAGAGGGTGACAAACGGCACTTGGTAAAGCAGTTGAATTGAAATAATAAAGCAAGCAAAATATTTATACACATATATGAAGGAACTGGAGGAATTATTTGAGAAATATACTGGAAAGAGACCCGACAGCTGTGTGGAGCTTCCATCGAGCGGAAGCAACAGACGATATTTCAGATTGCAGTCACATGATGATGAAGAGATATCCCTTATTGGTGCATATGGTACATCGGTGGAGGAGAACAATGCTTTCATAACAATAGACAGACACTTCATTTCAAAAGGATTGTCTGTTCCCCAGGTGAGGATTGTGAGTGATGACGGTATCTTCTATTTGCAGGATGACCTTGGAGATATAACTCTTTTCAATACAATTGCGGCCGGGCGTGAGAGTGGAAGTTTCTCCCCTGAAGAGGTTGCGTTGCTCAAAAAGAGTATTGCAATGCTCCCGAAACTTCAGTTTGAGGGTGGTGCCGGACTTGACTACTCAATTTGTTATCCGCAGCCGGAGTTTGACCACAGAATGGTATCCTTTGATTTGAACTATTTCAAATACTGCTTTCTGAAGACTACGGGAATAGAACTTAAGGAAATAGAGTTGTATGAGGATTTCAGCAGGTTTTCACGCGATCTTTTGGCTTTGAGCTGCACTCAGGATGTCTTTATGTACAGAGATTTCCAGGCAAGGAACGTGATGCTTGTGCCAAAGAAGAACTCTGGTTCGCTCCAGGCAAATGGAGAGTCTGGCGCTGCTTTGGAATATGAGCCTTATTTCATAGATTTTCAGGGTGGAAGAAAGGGACCGTTCTACTACGACCTTGCTTCATTCGTATGGCAGGCAAAGGCGAATTATCCCGATGAGCTGAAGGATGAACTTATTTCAACGTATCTTGAAGCTCTCAAACCTTACGTTCAGATTTCTGAAGAGGAGTTCCGCAAGAATCTCCGCCTCTTTGTCCTGTTCAGAACAATGCAGGTGCTTGGTGCTTATGGCTTCAGGGGATATTTTGAGAAGAAACCACACTTCCTGCAGAGCGTTCCGTTTGCAATTGACAACCTGCGCAGAATGATATCGAAGAGTCCGTTCTCGGAGTATCCATATCTTAATTCGCTGCTTGTTTCACTCACGGAAATGAGGCAGTTCCAGGATTTGAGAAAGAGCGCGCAACTTGTTGTAAAGGTCTTCTCGTTTGCTTACAAGAAGGGAATCCCTTCCGACGACAGTGGAAATGGCGGAGGATATGTATTTGATTGCAGGGCAATTGAGAACCCGGGTAAATATGACCATTACAAGCACTTCACCGGGCTGGATTCAGAGGTCATTTCTTTCCTGGAAGAGGATGGAGGAATAACAAAATATCTTGAGCATGTTTATGAACTGGCAGATTCTCACGTAAAACGCTATATTGAGAGGAAGTTCACCTCTCTGATGTTCTGTTTTGGATGTACAGGAGGCCAGCACAGGTCTGTATATTGTGCGGAGCATCTTGCTGAGCATATTTCAAAACGTTTTAACGTGAGCGTCAAGCTCGTGCACAGGGAGTTGGGACTTGATAAGGAGTTTTAGTATGAAAGCGTTGGTTTTTGCTGCGGGAAAGGGTACGAGACTTAAGCCAATTACGGATTCCATTCCAAAGGCGCTGGTACCGGTATGCGGCAAACCTCTTGTATGCTATGTTCTTGAGAAGCTGAAAAAGGCCGGATTCTGCGATGTTGTTGTGAATGTCCACCATTTTGCTGAACAAATAATGGATTTTCTTCCTAATGCGGAGTGTGCACAAGGAATGAACATTTCGTTTTCAGATGAAAGAAGTCAGTTGCTGGAGACGGGCGGCGGAATAAAGAGGGCGGAAAAACTCCTTGGTGGCAGTGAACCATTTCTGGTGCACAACGTTGACATTCTGTCAAATCTTGATCTTGGCGCAATGCTAAAGGTTCATCTTGAGCAGAGGCCTCTTGCAACTCTTCTGGTAAGCAGCAGAAAGACTGCAAGATATCTGCTTTTTGATTCCAATGATAATCTGGTGGGATGGACCAATACAGATACGGGAGAGATTCGTTCTCCTTATTCTGAAATAGCTGGAGGAGATATTAATAAACTTGGATTAAAGATGTATGCCTTCGGAGGTATTCATGTCATTTCGCCCGAAATTTTTGCAATGATGAGGGATATGCCTGATGCCTTTCCAATAATGGATTTCTACATAGGCAACTGCAACAGATGCACAATTAAGGCGTATGTCAAGGAGAATCTGGAAATGGTCGATGTCGGCAAACTGGATACCATTCATTCTGCTGAAGATTTTGTCAGGCGTTATGGTTTATAGTATGTTGGTATAGATGAGTATGACAGAGAGGGAACTTGAAATAATTGAACTTATTCACAAGGAGGTGAAGCCTGCGTTGGGTTGTACTGAACCTATAGCGGTAGCACTTGCTGTTGCAAAGGCAACAGAACTCATAAAGGCTAAATGTTGTATCAAATGCCCCAAGTATGATGAAAACTGGAGATTGGATACAGATTTTAAAATAAAGGTTGAGGTAAGTGGCAATATCCTGAAGAATGGTATGGGTGTGGGTATTCCGGGAACAGGAATGGTGGGGCTGCATATTGCTGCCGCACTTGGTGCTGTTTGTGGAAAATCGGAGTATGGCCTTGAAGTTCTGCATGATTTGGACAAAGTCTCCATAAGCAGGGCAAAGAATCTTGTAGAGAGGAGTCTGGTCTCTGTCTCTCTGGCTGAAACGAGCCATAAACTCTATGTGAAAGCTACAGTTGAGGCAACGTCTCACGATAACTATTGTCCGGATTTAATTGTTTCAGGAGGAAAGAGTGCCAACTCTCATGTAGCTGACGCCGTTATTCAGGATGATCATGACCGTTTTGTTGCAGCATCTGTAGATAGTAGCGAGGTCTTTTCCGCTTCATCCGGGTCTGAGAGGTGTGGATCTCCTGAAAAGAGTACTCTCGATTATAAACTTACCATTAAGGAGATATTTGATTTTGCCGTGAATGTCTCTTTTGATGCAATAGAATTCATTCTGGAGTCAAGAACTCTCAATCTTGCCCTTGCACAGGAGGGGCTGGAGGGCAATTACGGATTGAAGGTTGGAAAAACAATATACAATTCCGCCAATGAGGAGGTTTTCGGCAACAGATTCATGAGCTATGCAATGGCTATGACAGCTTCCGCTTCCGATGCCAGAATGGCTGGATGCACTCTTCCGGCAATGAGCAATTCAGGGAGCGGAAACCAGGGAATTACGGTTACGATGCCTGTAATAGCTTATGCCAACAAATATGAGGTTGGAGAGGAAAAACTTGCCAGAGCTTTGGTTCTAAGTCATCTTATAGCCATTCATATAAAGGGATATCTCGGTAAACTTTCGGCGCTGTGCGGGTGTGTCATTGCATCTACAGGATCATCTTGCGGTCTTGTATATCTCAAGGGTGGTGGATATGAGCAGGTTTGTGCGGCAATAAAGAATATGATTGGAAATATTACCGGTATGGTTTGTGATGGTGCCAAGGTTGGATGTGCTCTCAAGGTGGCTTCAGGAGTCTCCTCATCGGTGCAGTCGGCTGTTCTGGCACTCTCTGGAATCTGTATTTCGGAGCACGATGGAATCATTGAGAAGGATATTGAAAAAACAATCAGGAATCTTGGGCAAATAGGCTCCGTAGGAATGCAGAGCACTGACCACATGATACTGGATATTATGTCCTGCAAATAATTTTGAGTAACTTTGCGACCTATAATAACCATTCAATTATGGAGTTGAAATACGGATATTGTTCCGATAAATATCAATATACAATGGGCAAGTCCTTCTACGACCTTGGCATGAAGGAGAAGAGGGCTGTCTTTAATCTCTTCTACAGGAGTGCACCTGACAATAACAACTGGGCTGTGGTGTCTGGAGTGCGTGAAGTTCTTGAGATGATAAGCGAAATGGGTAATGAACCTGAAGAGTTCTATGAGAAGTTCATTCCGGGAGAGGAGTACAGGGAGTTCAGGCATTATCTTGCTTCAATGAAGTTTACCGGTAATGTATATGCCATGAGGGAGGGCGAAATAGCCTTCCCACGTGAGCCTATTATTACAATAGAGGCCCCAATAATTGAGGCTCAGGTGCTGGAGACACCGATGCTCTGCATAATGAATCATCAGATGGCCGTTGCCACCAAGGCCAGTCGCGTTACTAGGGCCACGAAGAAACCTGTCAGTGAGTTCGGCTCAAGACGAGCACATGGACCATGGGCGGCTACATTCGGAGGAAAGGCCGCAATAATAGGTGGATGTGCCAATACTTCCAACATCCTGACATCCAGTATTTTCGGTATTCCATGTTCGGGAACTATGGCACACAGCTATGTGACAAGTTTCGGTTGCTCAATAAAAGGGGAGAAAGAGGCTTTTGACTCATATATAAGGACACATATGGGGGAACCTTTGATTCTTCTCATAGATACTTATGATACATTGAAGAGTGGCATCAGAAATGCAATAGCTGCATACAAGGATGCCGGCATTGATGATTCATATAAGGGAGCGTATGGCGTCAGGCTCGACAGCGGTGACCTTGCATATCTTAGCAGGCGCTGTAGGGATATTCTTGATACTGCAGGCTTGTACAACTGCAAGATATTTGCTACCAACGCTCTTGATGAGTACCTTATAACAGAGCTTGAGAGGCAGGAGGCCAAGATTGATTCATACGGTGTTGGCGATGCAATTGCCACAAGCAAGCACTCTCCTTGTTTCGGGAATGTCTACAAACTTGTTCAGGTTGATGGTGAGCCTGTTTTGAAGCGCTCTGAAGATAAGAGTAAACTCATTAATCCGGGTTTTCAGATTACATACCGTCTTATTCAGAACGGAGAGTTCAAAGTTGATATCACCTGCCTTAGAGGAGATGCTACAACAGAAAGAATCATGCGGGGTGAAGATATAGATGTGCGTGATGAATTTGACCAGACCAGATTCAAAAGATATATGGGAGGCACATACACTTGGAAGGAGCTCCAGATTCAGATGATGAGTAGCGGAAAGATCATTGTGGAGGATGAGCCTCTTATGCAAAAACAGGCGTATTACAAATCAAATCTGGCTTCTCTTGATCCTGCAGAGGCCAGAATCATAAACCCGCACATATACAAGGTCGATATTTCAGATGAACTTTACGATTTGAAAATGGGGCTTGTATCAAAACTGATTGCTGAGATACAGGATCTCAATTCAAAGTAGAATCATATTTTGTGAACGAAATTCGGGTATCTTAAGAAGAGAATATGACAAGAGGAAAGATATATTCTATTGCACTATTTGTAATGTTGCTTTTCCTGGGTGTTCACACCTATGGAAAATACTCTTCTTTTGGTGCAGTTGACGTATGTTATGATGCTTCTGCCACTGGTGTCTGCACTGGTGAAGATACGCTGAAACTCTCCATACAGGATGTAAAGAGCGAAAAGCCGGTTGCCCCTGCTCCTCAAAAGCAGCCTGCAAAGGCGTTCAGTTCAATGTCCGGCAGGGACTCCCTGTTGGTTACATACGGATTCGCCTCCGTTAAACAGGAAGATACAACCTGGATGAAGTGGAGTGCTCAGGAGAGTGAAAAGGAGGATAGCGTGAGCAACAGACTTCTTGACTCGCTCCAGTATGCCGGACTTGCAGCAATGTCTGCAAAAGAGTTGAGGCGTCATCAGAGAGACAGTATTCATACTTTAAAGGATAGCCTGATAAGAGCAACTCCACGAGTTCTCGATAGCAGGCCTTTCTCAGACAGTATAATGTTCAAGAGAGTTTTCCTTTGGAAAAACGATACCTGGTTCAATACTATGGAGAGCGTGAAGCATGATACGCTTTACAATACACACTTCCGCGACCTTCCATATCTGAGAAACGATGTGGGAGCGGAGTATCTTGGAGTTTCAGGCTCGCCTATGCAGTATTATAACTTCTTCAACAGGGAGCAGACACAACTCTTCCCGTTCTTTGATGTATACAAACCGTATACCTATACGCCTGATGATGTTGTTCACTACAATACCAAGACTCCATACACTGAGCTTGGATATTGGGGTACTTTTTTCATTAACAGGGAGCAGGAGGAGTCCAATTTGAGAATCATGCATACGCAGAATGTCTCTCCTGCATTCAACTTCCAGGTAATGTACGAAAGAAAGGGAGCCAGGGGAATAATGCAGCGTGAGAGCACAGATCACAGGACATTCCTGTTCAGTGTGAATTACCTTGGGAAAAAATATACCGCTCATGCCGGATATATGTTCTCAAGAGTGAAACGGAATGAGAATGGAGGTATGGTTGATCCTTGGTGGGTAAAGGATACCACTGTTGATGCCAGAACAATACCTGTAAATCTCAAGGATGCAAGCAGCGAATATTACAGAACTACGGTTTGGCTCTCCCACTCTCTGAAGATTCCTTTCAAGTTCATGAACCGCAAAGCATCACATGCGGGTGACTCATTGCCTGCAAATTCGCTATATGATTCGCTCTCTCGGGAGTCGGAAAAGAAGTTTGCATCAGCGCGTGCCAGAACTTCAACGGCTCCGGAATTTGATGGTAAGGCACTTATGGAAATAGATGACTGGGATGGTACAACCGCCTATCTGGGACACTATTTCGAATATACCAAGTATGCGAGAAACTATAGGGATGAGATTCCTCTTGATGATGAAACAGGCAGGGCGTTCTATAACAACAGATTCTATATCAACCCAACCAACAGCGCCGACAGCGTTAACTCGGTAAATGTGGAGAACCGTGTATATTTGAGAATGCAGCCTTGGAAAATGGGCTCGGCAGTATCAAATCTTGATGTTGGAATAGGATACCAGTTCCTCAAATTCTTTACATTTTCTCCTGAATATTTCCTCACCGGAACCCAAAGGCCTAATGAGACAAACGGCTTCCTCTATTTCGGTGCCAACGGAATGGTTAAGAAGTACTTCTCATGGCAGGGTTTTGCCAAGTATAATTTCTCAGGCTACAACAGTGGAGATATAAACATCAATGGTGCAATGAGGTTCTCTGCATATCCAAACAGTGGCGGTGTACATTTCATTGCCAAGATTGACTTCAGAAACGAAAGGCCATCATATTTCTACAACAATTTGGTTACCAATCACAATGTCTGGTTGAACGATTTTGAGAAGATGACCAATACTAAAATTGAGGCCAAGGTAAATATTCCAGATTACAGATTCGAGGTCTCTGCAGGATATGCTCTTCTGAAGAACAACATCTATTTGAACGAATATGCCGATGCATGCCAGAACAGCGATGCAATGAGCGTCTTCAGTGCATATCTGAGAAAGGACTTCAAAATAGGAATCCTGATGTTGGAGAACAGGTTCCTTTTCCAGACTTCGTCTGATGAAAAGGTGATGCCTCTTCCAAAGTTCTCTGTGAACCTGCGCTACTATTTGGAGTTCAGTGCCGTAAAGAATGTGCTCAAGATGCAGATTGGTGCTGACGGCACTTGGAATACCAAGTACTACAAGTCTGCATACGCTCCAAATATCGGACTCTTCTATAATCAGCGTCAGCGCGAGTATGGTGGGGATCCTGATATTGATTTCTTTGTTAACATGCAGTGGAAGAGGGCAAGCATATTCGTAAAGTTCGAGAATGCTCTCATGGGCGTGACAACAAAGGACTACTTCTCTGCAGATCTCTACCTCAGACCTCAGCGCGCAGTAAGAATGGGTATCTTCTGGCCGTTCTATATCAAACACACAAAGCAGCTCTGGTAACAGTTGCGTGAAATCAAGCATGAAGTTATGAAAATCCTGCTTGCAATAGACTCTTTCAAGGGCTCATTGACCTCTTCTGAGGCAGAGGAGGCAGTTGAGGATGCTTTGCGCACCTCTCTTTACTGCAATAGTTTGGAAATAATATCCTTTCCAATGGCCGATGGCGGTGAAGGTCTGTTGGAGTCACTTATGTCATCGTGCGGTGCGAAACCGGTAAGCGCGGTTGTTCACAATCCTCTTATGGAGAGAATAGAGGCGCAATATGCAATATCCGCTTCACGCATGGCTTTTATTGAAATGGCGAGAACATCGGGTCTCACCCTTATTTCGGAGGAGAGACGCAATCCTATGCTTACCACAACATATGGGCTGGGGGAGATTATCTCACATGCCATGGCGAATGGGTGCAGGGAGTTTGTCATAGGTATTGGAGGAAGCGCAACGAATGATGCCGGGTGCGGAATGCTTCAGGCACTAGGCTACAGATTCTTCTGCGGCAAAGAAGAGATGGATGCTCCAATGTGTGGAGGTATGTTGAAGGATATCACTGGAATCGATATTTCACAACGAAACCCGCTCCTTGACCATGTGCATATTACGGTTGCTTGCGATGTCAGGAATCCACTCTTCGGAGCAAATGGGGCGGCGTATATCTATGCACCTCAAAAGGGAGCCAATGGAGATATGGTCAGGGCGCTCGATGAAGGACTGGAGCATTTTTCAAATATAGTAGAGAAACTATCGCCCGGGTGGGGCGGGAACAATAAAGGAGCAGGTATGGCTCTTGCGGAGGGTGCGGGAGCAGCAGGCGGAATCGGTTATGCTTTTGCTGCCATTCTTGGTGCCGATCTGGTTCCGGGAGCTGAAACGGTTCTTCGGGCAACAGGTTTTTATGATGCTCTTAGCGGATGTGACTACGTAATAACTGGAGAGGGTAAACTTGATTCCCAGACATCAAATGGAAAGCTTCCTCAATGTATTCTCAATGCTGTCAGGGAGCATGGTATTCCGGTTGTTGCAATTGCCGGAAAGGTGGAGTGTGCCAATGGTTATATGGCGGCTCTTGAAATAACTCCTGCCGGTATGCCATTGGAAACGGCTATGCTGAAGGATGTTGCGTGTGCCAACATAAAGGATGCCATTAAGAAAAATATAAGTATATTTGCATAAGGTCGCTCGTTTGCGGCAGATGTGAAATGGCGATATCCGGATACAGAAAGTATATCTATGCAGCGGTAGCGTTGATTGTTGTGCTCATTTTCCTCATCCCTAAGTATGAGAGGAAGGTGGTGGGCGAGTCCCATTTGCCTGGAGTTGTTTCCGCTGATACCATAAAATGCGCTATTCTTGCAAAGAATGCTCTTGGTACAAAAGGTCACTCCCTGGGCTTCATTTATGAACTTTTCAAGCTATATGAGAAGAGTAGGGGGTGCGTTGTTTCAATAGAGCTCTTTACCAATGAAGTTGATATCATAGAGTCACTCTTTGATACCATACCTGGAGTCCCATCGGCCGGAAGGGAGGTGAAGGATGTGCTTCTGCTTCCATCTACAACAGATCCCCATACACTCTTCGATAGGACTGTTGGCCTTTTTTATGGGATACAGAAGAAAATACCAACACCTGAAATAGTGTCGAGCGTTGAACTGGAGGCTGGAGGATATTCTATTGTGGTTGATAGGAGGAATTATTATATCCTTGCTGACCTCCTTCATTGGCATAGGCTATTCCAGTCAACTTCCAAATATGAGAGAATGGCTAAAAGATACAGGGTGCGAGTGGGCGGAGGTTCAATAAGCCCCTACGATAAGTATATAAAGAACGCAGCCCGGACTCTTGGATGGGATTGGAGACTTCTTGCTGCTCTTATATACAAAGAGTCACATTTCAAGGTTGGGCTCTCATCTTCAAAGGGTGCAATTGGGCTTATGCAAATAAAGGAGCATGTGGCCAAATCGTATGGTGTATCGGATGTGTTCGATCCTCAAGAGAATATTACGGCTGGAACTCTGCATTTGAAGAGGCTTCAGAATATGTACCTGAAAAAGGGGTGTGATTCACATAATGCAATGCTTATATCAATTGCTGCGTATAATTGCGGAGAGGGAAGAATGTCAGACTGTATGGCTTTGGCGGAATACCTTGGGTATAATCCCTTGGAGTGGGAGGGTGTCAAGGCCGCTATTCCAAAGATGAATGAATATGAGTATTATTCTCTTCCTATTATAAAATACGGTAAGTTCTCCGGAAAGCAGACGCTGAGCTATTTGGATGATATAATGGCGTTGTATGAGGGATATGCTGGTTTGTAAATTTCGTCAGGAAAAAGATTATGGGAATATATAGGGAAATGACACAGAGTGAGATGAATGATATAAAGGGGCGTATCCTTTATGAAGACAATCATATTCTCATCTTTAACAAGGTATCGGGCGAAATTGTTCAGGGTGACAAGAGTGGTGACGAACCTCTCAGCGAGACCCTTAAGGCATATATTTCTCATAGGGATAACAAGCCTGGTGCCGTCTTTATGGGGGTTCCACACAGACTCGACAGGCCGGTGAGCGGTATTGCAATGTTCGCCAAAACATCAAAGGCGCTTGAGCGGCTGGCGGCAATGTTTGCATCGGGGGAGGTTGATAAACGCTACTGGGCTCTTGTTTGCAAAAAGCCTGAGAAGGAGAGTGGTGTTCTTGTTAACTACCTGAGCAGGAATGAGAAGCAGAACAAGACCTATGTTTATGCCGCACCACGGCCGATAGATGAAAAAGGTGGGCGCGGAATTCCGGCAAATGCCAAACTTGCGAAGCTGGAATACAGGTATCTCGGCTCTTCGGAGCGCTATTTTCTGCTTGAGGTGAAGTTATTTACCGGGAGGCATCACCAGATAAGGGCGCAACTCTCGGCTTTGGGATGCGTCATAAAGGGAGATTTGAAGTATGGGGCTCCGCGTTCCAACAAAGATGGCAGCATATCTCTCCATGCGCGCTCAATAGAGTTTGTTCATCCTGTTAAGAAAATAGCTGTAAAGGTGGAGGCTCCTGTGCTCCAATCGGCTTTCAAGGTGTGCCTGCCTGAAGATATTCAATAATTTTGACTAACCTTTAATTTTTTGTTATATGAGACTTGGATTAATTGTTGCGGCCGTTATGCTGCTTATTCTCTCTCCTGCGGAGCAGGCATATTGCCAGGGAGTGAAAAATGCCGACAACTCCCGCAGTACTGGTAAGGTTGTGGCCGACAGACGCGATGACCTGAATGCCAAGATGCTCGACAGCGTCAAATACTACCTTCCTGAGTTCAAGAGCGGAGCAATTGCTTTTAACAACGGTGAGATCTCCAGAGGCGTGCTGAATGTGAGTACCGTTACACAGAGGGTAATGTTTGTAGATACTGAAGGAAAAATTCTTGAGCTGGCCGACAATAATAATGTCAAGCTTATGTCTGTTGGTAGGGTCACTTTTGTAAAGTTCAGGGAGAAGTTCGTGCAGATTGTCAAATCAATACCTTCACTTGATCTAGGCGTTACTAAAAAGGTCACCTTCCTTGAAGCGGAGAAACCAGGCGCCTATGGAACAGCATCTGTTACGGCCTCAGTGCAGTCATACTCCTCATACAGTACAATGGGAGAGAACTTCAAGCTTGATGAAAATATTACCACTCCATTTATTTATAATGAGTATCTGTATCTGCACCGTAACGGCAAGTTCTATTCGCCGGACCTTAAGACATTCAAGAAACTCTATCCGGACAAAAAGGAGGCAATTGAGGCTTATGTGAGTGAAAATAAGGTACATTTTGACTCATTGGATGATGTCTCCGCCCTTATGGATTTTCTGAAATAGTAAAATGCTGACAAATTGTCAGCATTTTCTTTTGGCACAAAGTATGCTCTAAACTCCTGCGTCCGGAAGCGGACGTCTAAATGAAACAAGTAATAATTAAAATATAGGAGTTTAAAGCTATGGGAAAGATCATAGGTATAGATTTGGGAACCACTAACAGCTGCGTTGCTGTTATGGAGGGAAATGCGCCTTCAGTTATTGTTAACAGTGAGGGAAAGAGAACAACACCATCTGTTGTTGCCTTTACAGAGGGCGGCGAGCGCAAGATTGGTGACCCTGCAAAGAGACAGGCAATTACTAACCCTACAAAGACCATTTTCTCAATAAAGAGATTCATGGGTGAGACATTCGACCATGTAACCAATGAGGTTGGCAGGGTTCCATACAAGGTTGTAAAGGGCGACAATAACACACCGCGAGTTGATATTGACGGAAGACTTTATACACCTCAGGAGATTTCAGCAATGGTTCTTCAGAAGATGAAGAAGACAGCAGAGGATTATCTTGGTTCAGAGGTTACAGAGGCGGTAATCACAGTTCCTGCATACTTCTCTGATTCACAGCGTCAGGCTACCAAGGAGGCAGGTGAGATTGCAGGTCTCAAGGTAAGGAGAATCATCAACGAGCCTACAGCAGCTGCTCTGGCATACGGTCTTGACAAGAAGAAGAGCGATGCAAAGGTTGCAGTATTCGACCTTGGCGGTGGTACATTCGATATCTCAATTCTTGAGCTTGGAGATGGCATCTTTGAGGTTAAGTCAACAAATGGTGATACACACCTTGGTGGTGATGATTTTGATCATGAAATCATTAACTGGTTGGTTGACGAGTTCAAGAGCGAGAATGACGGCATTGACCTGAGTAAGGATCCAATGGCTCTTCAGAGACTTAAGGAGGCTGCTGAGAAGGCAAAGATTGAGCTTTCAAGCCAGACTTCAACCGAGATAAACCTTCCATACATAATGCCTGTAAACGGTATTCCAAAGCATCTTGTAAAGACCTTGAGCCGTGCAAAATTCGAGGCTTTGTGCGACAGTCTCATTCAGAGAACAATTGAGCCATGCCGCAAAGCTTTGTCTGATGCTCATCTGAGCACTTCAGATATTGATGAGGTTCTTCTTGTAGGTGGTTCAACACGTATTCCTGCAGTTCAGGAGATTGTAAAGAAGTTCTTTGGCAAGGAGCCGAACAAGGGAGTAAATCCTGATGAGGTTGTTGCAGTTGGTGCATCAATTCAGGGTGGCGTTCTTGCAGGTGAGGTTAAGGATGTTGTGCTTCTCGATGTTACACCGCTTTCACTCGGTATTGAGACACTCGGCGGAGTCTTCACAAAGCTCATTGAGTCAAACACTACAATTCCTGTAAAGAAATCAGAGGTCTTCTCTACAGCTGTTGATAACCAGCCATCGGTTGAGGTTCATGTTCTTCAGGGTGAGAGACCAATGGCAGCCGGCAACAAGTCAATTGGAAGATTCCATCTCGATGGAATCACCCCTGCTCCAAGAGGTGTCCCTCAAATTGAGGTAACCTTCAATATTGATGCTAACGGTATTCTTACCGTATCTGCTAAAGATAAGGGTACAGGCAAGGAGCAGAATATCAGAATCGAGGCTTCAAGCGGACTTTCAGATGACGAGATCAAGAGAATGCGTGAGGAGGCCAAGGCAAATGAGGCTGCAGACAAGGCTGAGCGTGAGAAGATAGACAAGCTCAATGCTGCCGATGCTCAGGTATTCAACTCTGAGAAGAATCTCAAGGATTACGGCGACAAGCTTTCTGCTGCAAACAAGGAGAATATCCAGAAGGCAACTGATGCTTTGAAGGAGGCTCACAAGGCTGGCAAGATTGACGAGCTCGACTCCCTTACAAAGAATCTTATGGATGCTTGGCAGGCTGCCAGTGCAGATCTTCAGGCTGCTGCCGGAGCTGCTGGTGCAGCCGGTGCACAGGGCCCTCAGCCAGGTGCCGGTTTCAATGGTGCCCAGCAGGGTGGCAATGACGGCAACGGAAAGAAGGACGGCGAAGTAACCGACGTTGACTTCGAAGAGGTGAAATAATCACTAACAGATTTATATCTTAAGAGGAGGATCACATTATAGGTGTGATTCTCCTCTTTTATTGGCCAGACACGGGTGGCCCGCGGTTGCCAATGAAAAAACGAGCAAGGGCGTCATCAGACGCCTAGCGGAGGCCGCGAAGCCGTCGTCGCGCGGTCAAAGACCTAGGCTTCGGTATAGGCCGAGAGCGGTGCAGCAGGGTTTGGGGCAGAGCCCCAATGAAAAACAGGCCGGATACGGGTGGCCCGCGGTGGCCAACGC
>DCHN01000069.1:0-34452 GCA_002315995.1 Bacteroidales bacterium UBA1751
GAGTCAACTTCACTGAAGTTGAAATCTTCTCTTGATGCAACCTCCAGAAGAGCCTTGCCCTCAGCATCAGGAAGGAATTCACCTCTTTCGTTAAGAAGTTTCAATGCATTCCAATGCTTTGGGTTATGCGATGCAGTAATAATAATTCCACCGTCAGCTTCTTCAAAGATTACGGCCATTTCGGTGGTTGGGGTTGATGCCAACCCGGCATCAACCACATTTACACCGCATCCTATAAGAGTTCCACAGACTATTGAACGGACCATTTCACCGCTCATTCTTGCATCTCGTCCTACAACAACTTTATAGGACTCTTTTCCGGGGAACTTCTTTTTAAGTTGTGCTGCATAAGCAGCAGTGAATTTTACAATATCAACGGGAGTCAGCCCTTCACCCGGTTCCCCGCCAATAGTTCCTCTGATTCCTGATATTGATTTAATTAAAGACATTCTTTTGCTGTTAAATTATCTTTTTCATTAAAGTGCAAGGAACGCAGCAGCAAATGCAAGAATTGCATAAAGCTCTGGGAATACGGCAAGAATCAAAGTCTTTCCGAAAACGTCATGTCCATTTGCCATTTCGTTTATACCGTTTGCAACAAGCTGTGACTGCTTCAATGCTGAGTAGAGACCAACGATTCCAAGAGCAATACCAGCTGCACAAAGTGCTAACGATGAGTTCAATGAGAGCTCCTCAAGCACTTTAACTTTGTTGAGCATAAGGAAGAAGCCTGCGAATCCATAAAGACCCTGTGTAGATGGAAGAGCGCAGAGAATCATGGACTGACCGAAAATGTCAGGATTCTTTTTAAGTGACGATACTGTAGCGTTACCTCCAATAGTTACGCCAATTGAACTTCCAATACAAGACATGATCAACATTACAGCCATTCCGGCATAAGCTAAATAAAATGTGTACATAGTTTAAAAATTTTAATTATTATTTTGTTTGTTTTTCTTTTTTAAGTGGTCTGAATGCGCGTCCACCGCCATCGAAACCTGCATTTTTGTAGAACTCCACAAATGTAAGACGCATTGGGTGTACAAATGCTCCAAGTGCTGAGAGGAACAGTACCATTATGTGACCTATTACAAGCATGATTCCGCACAGCAGCCACCCGGCATACGGTATGCCAAGCAATTGTGTGGAAATTGAGTTTATTACAAGTCCCAGAATACCTCCTGCTGTTCCAAGTCCAAAGAGTCTGATATATGAGAGGATATCTCCAAACAGACCTGTGATGTCATAGAAGGCAAATGTTCCTTTCCCAATTCTTGCAAGAATATTCTTTGAATTTGAAGAGAAGAAGAGTATAAGTGCGCATGCAAAATATACCAGATATATGCTCCATTGAGGCATATCCTTTATTCCACTTGTCTTCGTATCAAATGCAAATGTGAACCAGGTCAGAAGTATTGCCCAACCAACTTCGTTCAAGCCATTTGGAAAACCATTGCGCTTCATGGTGAATATGGCATTCAGAACTCTTCCAAATATTATTTGAACCATTCCGAATCCTATTGCAAACCAGAACATTCCCATATCGTCAAGGAACATTTCAGGCGCATCTTCACCCATAGGGAAGAGTTCATACATTTTTGCTCCGAATACTGTACCGCTAAGAAGAGGCATTATTGTACTGCCTAATCCAAGAAGGAATACCAGTCTTCCTATAGATGCCATTTTTGGCATTTTGAAATTCACTGCAAGACCTGCAATCATAAGAATGACTCCATACCCCATATCTCCAAGACAGAGTCCGAAGAAGAGCATATAGAATATTCCGAAGTATGGTGTAAGGTCTTCCGCATCGTACTTTGGCAATAGGTACATCTGACCAATTGGTTCAAAGAGCCTGTTGAAGAAGTTGTTCTTCAACTCAACTGGAGGATTGTCCTCTGCCTTTGCAGACTCCCTTTTCCAATAAACCGGCATATTTTCCAGCAACTGTTCAACATTTGAGGCGGATTCAAGTGTGGCGAATCCTTCAAATATTGTGAGCATATCTTCAGAAGCCTTCTGTGACGACTCTTTTGCCAAATAGATGTCAAGATCAAAGTTGAGCGACTTCAATTCCTCCTTAAACTTGTCAATTTCACAGGAGAGAGAGTAAAGTAGCGAATCATTCTCTGCAAGACGTTGTTCTGCCTCTTTGATTACCTGCTCAATTGCCGATGCATCTCTTGAAGGAGCTTGAATCTCATTGAGTGGGAAAGTGTACTCTTCCCCTGTTTGAGACAGTGTTACAAAGCAGATGCTCTCACCTTCACTTACAGTATAAAGAGGGTACAATTCTTTCCACTCCTCCTTGAATACTTTTGCTGAGCATGTATAGAAGTGTGGAGTATATCCAAGAGATTTGATGCTCTCCATCTCATTGCCTGTAAAAGAGTACCAAGGCGCTGCTTTTGCAAGCTCGTCATTCAGGATTTTGATTTCCGATGCTATTGTTTTCTGATTACTGATACCTCTCTTTGCAGCAGAAAGTATATCAGAATAGGTTTCGGATGGAATCTCAATTCTCTTTACACCTGCTTTTTCAGCAGTTGAATTGTATTTTGAGAGCCAGGATATTGTATCCTTGTATTCTCTAATCAGCTGAGCCTTTGCCATTGATTCCTGATCAACAGCTCTGCTGCTACGGGTAATATCTACCAGACCTGCAAGTGAGAGCTCCTCAAGGAAGGAGTCAACGTCCTTGTGAAATATCACAAAGGAGAATTTTTCCATTTTCTTTATCATAACTCTTCCTCCTCTTCTTGCTGGTGTCTGTTCTTGACAATTTTCTGAGAGGCTTTGGAGAGATTCTCCTCATCCTCCATATATCTCTTTATCTTTCTGATAGCCTCCTGATATCCCGGAATCTGAACCTTTTCATAAAGGTTTACCTTCTGTGTGGTTCTCTTCCTTGACGTATCAAGAAGTCTCATCTTTTCAAGATATACCTCCGATTCAATGCCTATTTGAGCAAGGTGCTGAAGTATTTCTACTCCAAGTGGATACCACAGCGGCTTCTTGAAGATGTCAAACTCCTTGACATCAAAGATGACCTCCTTAAGTGCCGGTGTCTTCACACCTGCAACCTTTTCAGTATAAAGAATAACATCTTTCACTGATATGAGGCCGCCTTCAAACTCGTTCCACAACGATGCTAAATAATCATATGAATTCAATGAGGCTTTGAGATCTTCCTTCAGGGCATCACTCTTTTGCTTGGCACGTTTTACCTCAACTCTAAGGGCACTCTCCTTGTTCTTGAGAGTAGGGAGCGCATTGGTCCTTACCTTGAGCTGTTTGCCAAGTTCATTCAGCGATGTCTTGTTGTATTGGAATTTGATAGCCATTTGGATTCAGTTTGTTTATCAGTTTCCTTTCCAATATTTTTCAACCAGAGATTGTTTTATGTTCAGCTCCTCTTTCTTGAAATATTTTGCAAAGAGTTCCCATGCAGTATCAAGCATCTGGTCAATCTTTATGTTTACATCAATTGCCAGAAGTTTGTTTGAATACTCCTTTGCATATTCAAGACAGCGGTTGTCGTAGTCGCTCAGGTCAAAACCATTTTCAAGTTTTGTCTTTGCACTTGCGGCATCTGCAAAGAGACGCACTCCTGTATTCATAACCTGAGAGTGGTCCTCTCTGGTCTTTTTACCCTGAACGAGCTGTTTGAGTCGGCTCAGTGAACGGAACGGGTCAACAATTACTTTTCCGGTATCAGTATCTGTTCTAAGGAAGAGCTGCCCCTCAGTAATATATCCTGTATTGTCTGGAATTGCGTGTGTGATGTCACCATCGTTAAGTGTTGTTACAGCAATAATGGTAATTGAACCGCCGTCAGGAAGCTGTACTGCCTTCTCGTATATCTTTGCAAGGTCTGAATAGAGAGAACCAGGCATTGAATCCTTTGAAGGAATCTGGTCCATACGGTTACTTACAATTGACAATGCATCTGCGTAGAGGGTCATGTCTGTAAGGAGAACCAATACCTTCTGGTTCTTGTCTACAGCAAAATATTCTGCTGCTGCAAGAGCCATTTCAGGAATAAGAAGACGCTCTACAGGAGCCTGCTCTGTTGTATTTACAAAACAGATGATTTTTTCAAGTGCACCTGCACCTTCAAACATATTCTTGAAGTAGAGGTAGTCATCGTTTGAAAGACCCATACCTCCAAGAATAATCTTGTCTACATCTGCTCTCAAAGCCACCTGTGCCATTACCTGGTTGTAAGGCTGGTCAGGGTTGGCAAAGAATGGAATTTTCTGACCTGATACGAGGGTATTGTTAAGGTCAATACCTGCAATACCTGTAGGAATCAGCTCTGAAGGCTGTTTTCTCTTGAATGGGTTAACCGAAGGGCCACCAATATACCTTCTTTCGCCGTCAATTTCCGGACCGCCGTCAATAGGCTCTCCGTATGCGTTGAAGAATCTTCCTGCAAGCTCATCGCTTACCTTAAGTACAGGCGGTTCACCAAAGAACATTACCTGTGCATCAGTTGGAATACCCTCGGTGCCACCAAACACCTGCAGCGTTATTATGTCACCTTTAATCTTAACAACCTGAGCCAGACGCCCATCAACAGTGGCAAGCTCGTCATTTGAAACACCCTTGGCCTTCAGCGAAACTGTTGCCTTGGTAATAGCCTCAAGGTGTGTATATATTCTTTGAAATGCTTTATTTGTCATACTCTACCACTTTAGTTGTTCTTTATAAGATTCTCAAGTTCTGCAAGGTACTTGTTGAAGTTTTCGCTCTTCCACTCGCTGTAGTTCATCTGACGCATAACATTGATGACCTTCTTGTAGAATGCGGTGCACTCCTCAAAGTCATCGAATTCTTTGTTCATGCGGCATATTTCAAGAACTTTGTCAAGCATGAACTCCTGTCTTTCAAGAGGAGTGTTTGCATCAATTGAGTCAAATGCATCCTGCTGAAGTATAATGAAGTCAATGAGCTCAGATTTCCAATATCTGAGATGGTATTCCATTGGAACGCCGTCATCTCCAAGAATGTTGATCTGCTCAAATGCCTCCTTACCCCTAATAATAAGGTTCTTTGCCTCAAGCACGTTCGGAACCCAACGTTCACCTATCTTCTTGGTAAGGTAGTCAACTATTTCAGGGTATTCAATATACTTTGAATATGAGTCAATTGGGTCAACAGAAGGATAACGTTTCTTGTCGGCTCTGTTCTGGCTCAACGCATAGAAACATCTTGCAGCCTTTTTGGTTGACTCTGTTACAGGCTCCTTAAGGTTACCACCGGCAGGTGATACGGTTCCAATGAATGTAACTGAACCTGTAGCTCCGTTTGGAAGCGTTACAATACCGGCCCTTGAATAGAAGTTCGAAATAATGGCAGGAAGGTCAACTGGGAAACCGTCGGCACCAGGAAGCTCCTCCATTCTGTTACTCATCTCCCTAAGAGCCTGAGCCCATCTTGAAGTAGAGTCTGCAAGAAGGAGAACTCTGAGTCCCATTGCCCTGTAGTACTCTCCAATTGTCATTGCAGTGTAAACGGATGCCTCACGTGCAGCAACAGGCATGTTTGAAGTGTTGCAAATGATTGTGGTTCTCTCCATAAGACTTCTTCCTGTTCTTGGGTCAACCAGTTCAGGGAACTCTGCGAAAATCTCTACAACCTCATTTGCACGCTCACCGCAGGCAGCCATAATAATGACATCGGCCTCGGCCTGTTTTGCAAGTGCATGCTGGAGCACGGTCTTACCGCATCCGAAAGGACCAGGAATGAATCCTGTACCTCCCTCTGCAATTGGGTTCAGCGTGTCAATGATTCTGACACCTGTTTCCATAATCTTATAAGGCCTTGGTTTGTCAACATAGTTCTTTATGGCAACCTTTACAGGCCATTTCTGTACCATTGTAACAGGAACCTCTTCACCTTTTGAGTCAATGAGAACAGCAACTGTATCATTGATTTTGTATTTTCCGGCAGGTTTTACCTCTTTTACAGTATATTCACCTTCAAATGAGAAAGGAACCATTATCTTGTGAGGAAGCCATCCCTCTTTGACCTCGGCCAGCCAAGATGCAGCTTTCACTTTATCTCCTTTTACTGCGATAGGTGTAAATTCCCACTCTTTTTCTGCATCCAGCGGTGCGGTGTATTCACCTTTCTTGAGGAAAACTCCCTCCATTGTTGCAAGGTTGTTCTGCAAACCGTCATAGTTGCTTGAAAGCATTCCAGGACCCAACTGAACCTCAAGCATGTGCCCATTGAAATCAACGGTATCTCCAGGTTTGAGGCCACGTGTGCTCTCATATACCTGGACAAATGCATTGCCTGCGTTCACTTTGATCACCTCCGCCATAAGTTTTGTATCACCTATATTGATGAAACAAATTTCATTTTGTGCTACAGGACCATCTACCTCAACTGTAACGAGGTTGGAAATAATACCTGTAACTATTCCTTTGGTGCTCATATTTATTATGTATTTATTATTTCAATTATTGATTCCCTAGTTTTCAGTATTGAAGTCAAGGCCTTTGAATGTGCCACGAACCTCATCCACAAGTTGTTTGAAGAGTTCTTTACCTTTTTCAGGATCAAGAATGCGCCAGCGCTCAACTATTGTTGCCTTTGCTAGAAAAGCAAGAATTACATCCATATCAAAATAGTTGTAAAGAGTGAATTCTCCAATCTTTCTCCATTTCAATCTGTCGAGCTCAAGCTCCTTTTCCAGGATGTTCCTGTTATCAAAAATCTTCATAAGAGCAGCATTGTCGTCTGCATCATCTGCAAACGGAGCGTCAATCTTAATTGAAAATTTTTCAATAATGTTTTTCTTCTCCTCTTCAGGTTTTGATTTGGCAAAATGCTCAACCTTCATATTTCTGATTTTAAGATCGAGCGAATACCATAATTTGAGAAATCTGTTGGGATGTGACAACACTTTCTTGTAGAAATGGTATCCCATATTATCTTCACAGTTTCCTGCTTCAAACCATTCAACCATGCTTCTGTCCTTTTCAGACAACTGTGAGCAGATGCTCTCCCTTACCTCCTTATAGGCGAATCCCTTATTGTCAGCTCCCAACGCAAGAAGGGGCAGACCGGCAATTATATAGTGATAATTGTTCATAGATTCCAGGATTGAGGGTAATTATTTTCCGAAAACTATTGACTTGGTTGTTGGACGCAAATATTGTGAGATTACATTTTGAAGATCGGCGTCTGTGAAGGATAGAATGTATGAGCCATCCTTTGGTCCAATTTGGAATCCGGCCTCAATTGCTTTTGAGAATGTAAAGCTTACACCTTTATTGAATGTATCAGCTGCCTGTGTTGATACAAATGTTGCCAGTTCACTCTTCATGTTTTCAGGAAGTATGGCTTGAAGCTCAACTGCCTGAGGATTTGCTGCATTGAATGATGATACTATGGATGTTATCATCTTCTCAATGAATTTACCATCTTTAAGGCTTTTGTCAACATTGGCGTCAACTGCTTTTGCAACTATAAGGTTCTCAACCTCTTTTCTAAGCGCTGAGATAGCCTTTGCAGAGGACATCTTAATGTCGCTTTCGCATTTTGACATAAGATCTGCCGCATCCTTTTTTGCCTGTTCAATAATCCTGCCGGCATCCTCCTTTGCTTTAGCAATAATCTTTTCAGCCTCTTTTGAAGCATTGGCTTTCATCTGTTCGGCTTCCGCCTTACCTTTTGAGAGGCCCTCATTGTAGAGCTTGTCTGTAAGTTCCTGCAATTTGTTCTGCATATTATAACCTCCTGTTATATTATTTTTATTACTTGAATTTCAATTTTTAAGAGCAACAAATTTACAAAAAATATGTTTTACAAACATGTTGCAATGGTACAGATTTACTTATTGATTACTGTTGAATACACTATTTACAAGGTTTTTGAACTCCTTGAATGCAAATGTCTCCTCCAAAGGGTTGAAACACCTCACAAGTTCATTGTATCTCCACGCAATATCATCTTTGGATGAAGCATGGAAAATTTTCCATAAGTCATCCCCAACACTCTGATAATCACGCCATATAGCTCTCATATTGGAAAGCTTGTCTGAAAGGGCTACAATCAGGGAATCCCTGTCGGCTTCCTTCAATTTGTTCAAAGCGGCCTGTTTTCTCTCTCTCCAATCATTAATTTGCGGATCATCGCTTTCGCAACTAACTATTTTTGCAATTCTTGAGCCGAACAGGGCTCTTATTTGATTTTCTGATGTATTTGTATCTTCAATTGTATCGTGAAGAACGGCGGCAGCAAGAAGTTCCGGGTCGTTTGTAATTGATGCAACTATTTCCATTGCCTCCAGTGAATGAATGATGTAAGGATATTTTTTTCCTCGTCTTTCAGTGTTGGAATGTGCGTCCACTGCAAATTTTATTGCCTTATCGACCAGTGATGTGTCCAAGTAACTGTTGCCCATCTTATTTTTCGTTTTGTATATCCATTATTTTAATTTTCATCTCTTTAAGAATCTCCACAGACATTTTGGCCACACTGTAAGCCGAACTCTCGGGAAGAACGTACTTGAGTATCTCTGCAATAACAACATCATTGAATCCCCATTTGTACATGCGTACAATTATGAGATTCTGCAATGCCAGTGCAGAAGATATTATATCCAGATCAGTTACTCCAATTTGGTGTCTTGAAAGCCTGTATGCATCATCAGAATCCTCCTCAATCATTTTTCTCACATCACCAAGCGTACTTAATTTCATTGCTTTCAAAACAGCGATATATGGTTGCAGCGGCGTCTGTATAATTTCAGCCTGATTGATTCCAGATATTTTTTTTAGCAGCCTGTCAAAAGGTTTAAGTTCCAAAAACTGTTTGAAACTCTCTCCATTGAGGGATATATCATCCCAAGTGTTGCTCTTTATAAGTGTTTCAACATTCCTTCTGTAGTTTGTTATCTCTCTTCTGATTCTGTTGAATTCATTGTCTGCCAGTTCAAGAAGTCCAGCCAGAGTATTAAGACTTCTTATATATTCTGAAGGTATTTCAATACCGGATTTGTATCCTATATCGTGGTACATGTTTGCCCATACGTGCTGCAATACCGTTCTGATTTGGATTTCAAATCTGATTCCCTTGAATTTCTCATGGTCATTGCTTGAATTTGTATCAATGGAACAGATATAATGCAATGACATATATCCGAATGTGTCAAGGTCAAGCACCTTGCGCTTGTCTATGGAGTTGCTCCAGTCAATTTGGAATCTCTGCTCAACAAGTGCCGCAATTTTCTCTATATCGTCGGAATAGTATGGGATAATCCTTACTCCAATAATGTCGGTAATATCATTGATTGATTGGTATTTTCCAGATTTCTTCTCCAGCTTTTCAATAAGGCTTGCTCTGCCCTTGACTCTGCTCTCTATTTTGGATACAACCATACCAGTTGATTCCAAAATCTCTTTAATTTCAGATACGACTCTCTGGTCAAGCTCTTTATATAGCTTCATGTTGGAATCATAATCTTGAATTATCTGATGATTCATCTGAGAAAACTTGCTCATGTCAGTAAACAATTCTATGGAGATACAAATATAAAAAAATATCGCCCCTAATAAAAGGGACGATATTAATATGAGTGTATGATTCTGCTATGAGAGGAATCCAAGAAGGATACCTGCTGCAACAGCACTACCAATAACACCGGCAACGTTAGGGCCCATTGCATGCATGAGAAGATAGTTTGTCTTGTCATACTGCAAGCCTATGTTGTGAGATACACGTGCTGAATCCGGTACTGCAGAAACTCCTGCATTTCCAATAAGAGGATTGATCTTGTTCTCGTCCTTGAGGAAAAGATTGAAGATCTTTACAAAGAGTACACCTGCAAAAGTTGCAATACAGAATGAAATGGCGCCAAGAATAAAGATTCCAACTGATTTCATCTGAAGGAATTTGTCTGCCTGTGTAGAACATCCAACTGTGATACCAATGAGAATTGTAACTATATCAATAAGCGGACCACTTGCTGTATTTGCAAGTCTCTTTGTTACACCGCTCTCCTTAAGAAGGTTTCCAAAGAACAACATTCCAAGAAGCGGAAGACCTGATGGAACTATGAAAGCTGTAAGAAGGAATCCTACAATAGGGAAAATCTTCTTTTCTGTTGGAGATACGGTTCTTGGTTTCTTCATTCTAATAAGTCTCTCCTTCTTTGATGTAAGCAGCTTCATAATAGGAGGCTGAATAACAGGAACAAGAGCCATATATGAATATGCAGATACTGCAATAGCACCCATAAGGTCAGGAGCAAGTCTTGAAGAAAGGAAGATTGCAGTAGGGCCGTCAGCACCACCAATGATACCAATTGCACCTGCCTCATTAGGATTGAATCCCATGGCAAGAGCAATTGCATAAGCACCGAAAATACCGAACTGTGCAGCAGCACCAATAAGAAGCAGTTTAGGGTTGGAAATCAATGCTGAGAAGTCTGTCATAGCACCGATTCCAAGGAAGATCAAAGGAGGGTAAAATCCTTTCTGCACACCCTGATACAGAATGTTCAGAACGGAGCCCTCTTCATATATACCTACCTGAAGACCTGGAAAGAGAGGAATGTTTCCAACAATTATTCCAAATCCAATAGGTACAAGCAGCATAGGCTCCCAGTCTTTTGTTACAGCAAGGTATATGAAAACGAGTCCAATCAGAATCATAATGATATGATTTATTGAACAGTTCACAAAACCTGTGTACTGCATGAACTGAGACAAGTTCTCGCCTAGAAGCGTGAAAAGATTACTTGCCAAAAATGTCATAGGAGTTACGCAATTGTAAGAAGAGGTGCACCCTCAAGAATTGAATCACCTTTGTTAACCTTGATGCTGGTAACTGTACCATCTGCAGTTGCCTCAATGACGTTCTCCATCTTCATTGCCTCGAGCAACATTACCTTCTGGCCTTTCTTTACAACATCACCCTCTTTAACGCTTACCTCAAGAATAACTCCTGGAAGAGGTGAATTTACTGTTACACCGGCTCCGGCTGATGCTGCAGCCTTTGGAGCTGCTGCAGGGGCAGCGGCTGGTGCTGGAGCAGCCTGTGGAGCTGCTGCAGGAGCAGCAGATGCAGATTTACCATTAACCTCGAGATTGGTTACTTCACCATCTACGCTGGTTACCTTTACAACAAAATCTTTTCCGTTGATATTTAACTTATACTCTTTCATGATTGTATTTATTTATCTGTTGATTTGAGGGTCCTGCTTCATAATCTGAGCCTTGTTACCCCATGGTGATTTAATGTTTTTGAATGTGAGAATATTGCTCTCAACGTCATGAATCTGCTCATCTGCCTGAGCGAGTTCAATAGCTACAACAATTGCAGCAGCGATTTCCTCATCGGTATATTCGCCTTGAGGAATATTTACTGTAACATTTGCATTATTTGGCTTAGACTTCTTGGCAGCCTTAGCCTCTCTTCTTATCTTCTTTGCCTCTTCCATGGCCATCTGTCTTGCAGAAACCATTCTGAAAAGGAAGTAGAGAACCAGAAGTGCAAAGAAAACAACGCTCATTGCTGTAATAGCCATAATTCCTCCATGTGGATCTTTCTCCTTGAGAAGAATAAGTTTTGATTCCTTATCATCTATTACGTTTGCAGAGCTTGGGGTTACCTTTGTGAGTACATCCCATCCGTTGTCTCCTTCAGCTGCATTTTCACTTTGCGATATTCTCCATGAACGGGCCATTACGCCTGTCTTATTTGAAGAACCTATGCCATCTACTCTTCTTCCCCACGATTTTCCGTTGCTAAGGAGTGCAGGGTTGAAGGTAATGTGGTCAATGATGTCTTTTCCATTGGTGTTAACAAGGAAGACCTCAGTAGAGGTACTGTCAAGGATGAAACTTGTATGGAAAGTACCCTTGTCAGGCGTGCCGTCTGTATAGAACAGAAGATGCTGTTTCGGCTTAATCTTTGTGAGAACGTCACCTTTAGGAATTCTGTATTTCTTAAGGTTGTTAGGATCGTCAGAAAGGAAACAGCCGGCAACATCCACTGTACCGTATGATGTGTTATAAATCTCAATCCAAGAACTTCTGTTGCCATAATCATCTATGAAACCATCTGTGTTCTCAACAACAATCTCGTTGAGACGCATATCGGTCATATTCTGTGATTTGGCATTGAAAGCACAGAGGATCAAGCACATCAGTAATATGTAACTAATCTTCTTTCTCATCTGTTCTGGTTTACAATGGAAGGTTGTCGTGTTTCTTTGCAGGATTTGTAAGTCTCTTGTTAGCTGTAGACTGCAAAGCTCTGATAATACGGAAACGTGTGTTCCTTGGCTCAATTACATCATCAATGTAACCATATTTAGCTGCATTGTAAGGATTTGCAAATGCATCTCTGTACTCTTTCTCCTTCTCTGCTGCAAAAGCCTTAGGATCAGCTGCCTCTTTCATCTCTTTTCCATAGAGTACGCCAATAGCGCCTGATGGACCCATTACGGCAATCTCTGCACCTGGCCAAGCGTAATTGATGTCACCTCTAAGGTGTTTAGAACTCATGACGCAGTATGCTCCACCGTATGCTTTACGCAATACAACTGTAATCTTTGGAACGGTAGCCTCACCGAATGCATAAAGAAGCTTTGCACCATGGAGAATAACTGCACCGTACTCCTGCTGAGAACCTGGAAGGAAGCCAGGAACGTCAACCAATGTTACAATTGGAATATTGAATGCATCGCAGAATCTTACAAAACGCGCACCCTTTCTTGAAGAGCTTATATCAAGCACACCGGCAAGCACCTTAGGCTGGTTGGCAACAATACCAACTGATTTTCCATTGAATCTTGCAAAACCTACAACAAGGTTCTTTGCATAGTCTGCATGAACTTCAAGGAATTTACCATTATCTACAATTGCCTCAATTACCTTATATACATCGTAAGGTTTGTTAGGGTTGTCCGGAATAATCTCATTGAGTGAATCCTCAAGCCTGTTAATAGGGTCATTGCACTCAACAACTGGAGAATCCTCCATATTGTTCTGCGGCATATAGCTCAAGAGCTCCTTGATAACTGAAATGGCTTCCTCCTCAGTGTCAACTGCAAAGTGAGCAACACCGCTCTTTGAAGCGTGTACGCTTGCACCGCCAAGATCCTCCTGTGAAATCTCCTCACCAAGTACAGACTTTACAACTGTAGGGCCTGTAAGGAACATATAACTTGTTCCCTTTCTCATGATATTGAAGTCTGTGAGGGCAGGGGAGTAAACTGCACCACCTGCACAAGGACCGAAAATGGCTGAAATCTGAGGAATTACTCCTGATGCAAGAATGTTTCTCTGGAAAATCTCTGTATATCCTGCAAGAGCATTGACACCCTCCTGAATACGTGCTCCACCTGAATCGTTAAGACCAATAATAGGTGCTCCGTTTTTCAATGCAGCATCCTGTACCTTGCAAATCTTGAGAGCGAGTGACTCAGAAAGTGATCCGCCGAATACTGTAAAATCCTGAGCGAATACATAAACAAGTCTTCCGTCAACAGTACCGTATCCTGTTACGATACCATCACCAAGGAATGTTGTCTTCTCAATGCCAAAATTGTGGCATCTGTGTGTGACAAACATATCAAACTCCTCAAAACTGCCCTCATCAAGCAGCATGTTGATTCTTTCACGAGCTGTATATTTGCCTTTTGCATGCTGTGAGTCAATTTTCTTTTGACCACCGCCAATGCGAGCTTTCTCACGAAGAGAGATGAGCGCCTTAATCTGTTCGAGTTGGTTACTCATTTTTATTACTCCTTATATTTTATGATGATTATTTCTTCTTAGGATCTTCGCAGATTTCTGTAAGAACGCCGCAAGTTGATTTTGGATGAAGGAAAGCAATGTTCAAACCCTCTGCACCCTTTCTTGGAGCCTTGTCAATAAGCTGAACATCTTTTGCAGCAAGTTCGTCAAGACATGTCTGAACGCTGTTTGTGGCAAATGCTATGTGGTGGATACCTTCACCCTTCTTCTCAATGAATTTAGCTATTGTACCCTCTGGTGATGTACTCTCAAGAAGCTCAAGTTTTGTCTGTCCAATCTTGAAGAATGCTGTTCTTACTTTCTGGTCAGCAACCTCTTCAATAGAATAACATTTAAGTCCAAGTTTCTCCTCATAGTATGGAATAGCTGTTTCCAATGACTTTACAGCTATGCCAAGATGCTCAATATGTGTAAGTTCCATAGTGATTGTTATTTAAAAGTTAATACTGTCTATTTTACAAACCTTAGGAGAGTTCTGACGTGCAGACTCTCCTAAAATCATATAATTCAAATGTGTTTATTCATCATCGGATGTGTCCAGGTTATGGTAAACGTTTTGGACATCCTCATCTTCCTCAAGTTTGTCAAGAAGTTTGTCAAGTTCAACCCTATCTTCCTTTGCAACCTTTTTGAGGTCAACGTTAGGGAAACGCTGGAACTGACCGGAGAGAATATTGAATCCATGCTCCTCAAGATATTTCTGTATTGTTGCAAAAGATTCGTATGCGCCATATATTACTATTTCTGGTGCTTTCTCCTCATCTGAATCATCTTTGAAAACCTCTTCCGCACCGAAGTCAATAAGTTCAAGCTCCAGCTCGTCCATATCAACTTCACTGGCTGAAGTGCATCTGAAAACACATTTTCTGTCAAACATGTAATCAACGCTGCCAGATGTTCCAAGGTTGCCTCCGAATTTTGTGAAGTAACTCCTTACATTGGCAACTGTCCTGTTTGTATTGTCTGTTGCTGTTTCAACAAGAATTGCAATGCCGTGAGGACCATATCCCTCATACACCATTTCCTTATAATCTGCTGTATCCTTCTCGAATGCCCTCTTAATAGCTCTCTCAACATTCTCCTTTGGCATGTTCTCACTCTTTGCAGTCTGCATGAGTGTTCTCAATCTAGGATTGCTGTCGGGATCCGGACCGCCGCTCTTTGCTGCTATTGTAATCTCTTTGCCAATACGTGTGAATACGCGGGCCATGTTGCCCCAGCGCTTGAATTTTCTCTCCTTTCTGAACTCGAATGCTCTTCCCATAGTAAGAATCTGAATAGTGAAATTATTTTGTAGCTATACGCTCAATGTATTTTTCAATCTCATATCCTTCAAGACTCTGCGGATATTTGACCTTAATGGTGTTGTATACCTCAAGAGCCTTCTCATTCTTGCCCATCTGCTCATAAACGATTCCGGCCTTGAGAAGGTATGATGCAGCAAGAATGTTATCGGCACACTTTGCAGCCTGCATATATAAATCTACCGCCTTGCTGTAATCCTCTTTTGCCGAATAGGCATCACCCTTGCATGCAATTGCTCTTGCCTTTATAATTGGATCTGTTCCTTTATACTTGTTAAGGTAATTGATAGCATCGTCCCATTTGCCGAGTTGGAGAGCACATACTCCAGCCTCAAAGTAAACTGCCTGAGGAGCTTTTGAACCATACTCGTCAATAACCTCCGCAAGACCTATAGTGTTTTCATCACCATTGAGTGCCTTCTCAAACTCACCCTCGCCAAAGAGCATTTCAGCAGCATATACCTGGTCTGTTGCCTCCTGTGCACGTGGTTCGCTGTAAGCATACTTGTAGAGGACAATAAGTGCAGCAACAATTATTACGGCAACTGCTGACCAGATGATTGTTTTCTTGTTCTCATTAATGAACTTTTCAGATTTTGAAACCGCTGTTGCAATGTCAACCTGTGGCTCCTGAACGTTGTTTTTGTTTACCATATCTTTTGTACTTTATAAATTCCAACATTACTGCAATTAATTTTGCAGGCGGCAAATTTACAAATTATCTATTTAATTTCAAATTATATTACAGGTGTATCATATTGCAATATATTTGTGAATAAAGAGTAACTTTGTGACATATATCATTTGCGGAAACAGGTTAAACTTCAAACTATTTCATAGGGATGTATCTTAAATCAGTTAAAATCTATAATTTCAAGAACATAGCGTCTCAGGAACTTCTCTTCAGCCCGAAGTTGAACTGCATAACAGGCAACAATGGAGAGGGAAAGACAAATCTTCTGGACTCCATTCACTACTTGTGCATGACCAAAAGTTACTTCAACTCATCTGACCATTACTCTCTGAGAAGCGGTGAGAATGAATTTTCACTGAATGGTGAATTTGTCTGCAATGATGCCACAACCGAGAATATTCAGATTTCACTCAAATCTTCGGAGAAGAGTGTAAGGAGAAATGGAAAAACACTTGAGAAAATATCATCACATATAGGAAGATTTCCCGTTGTAATGATTTCACCTGATGATTCCAAGCTTGTTAATGGCGGAGCCGAATCCAGAAGACGTCTTATGAATACTATACTCTGCCAGCTTGACAAAAACTATTTGCATGCTGCACAGAGATATAATACAGCCCTTGACAACAGAAACAGATTACTCAAGAGCGGGAGCAGACTCTCTACAGATATTTTGGAGCTGTATGACTCAAAACTCTCTGAAGAGGCATATTACATCTACAGCAAAAGAGCGGAACTTGTCAATGAACTCCTGCCTCTTGTTGGAAAATATTACGCTATTCTCTCAGCAAACGGCGAGAGCACGGAGCTCAAATACATCTCCAGTATGAACAAATTTGAGGAGATCTCAAACCTCTCTCTAAAGGAGATTCTTGCTGACACGTTGCAGAAAGACATCACTCTGGGATATACATCAACAGGGGTGCACAGAGATGACATAGATTTCTCATTGAATGGACTTCCATTAAGACAGTGCGCTTCCCAAGGGCAGCAGAAGACCTTCTGCGTATCACTCAGACTTGCTCAATATACAATTATGAGCAGCATTTACGGCCTCTCACCAATATTGCTGCTGGATGATGTTTTTGACAAACTTGATATGAGCAGGGTGGAGAAGCTGCTTGATATGGTTGCCTCAACGGATTTCGGTCAGATATTCATCTCCGACTGCAATTATGAAAGAACCCAGAAACTTGTAGATACCCTTAACAGGGATGCATTCAATTACAGGGTGAATAACGGTATATTTGAACTGATTCAGCAATAGTTAATGCCATGCTGTACGAAAAACCAAAACCAATATCCGACATCATTTCTGAAATTGTACGTGAAGAGCATTTGGAAAATGGGCTGAACAGCGCCAGGATTGTAACACGTTTCAAAGAGTTGATAGGATTGAGTGAACAGAGGGCCATTTCAAAAATCTCCTTCTCAAAAGGCGTATTGTACTGCACTGTTACCTCATCAATTGTAAGAAGTTCAATTTTTATGAAAAAGAGGGAGATTCTTTCAAGGCTTCAGCAGGAAAATCCTTCTCAAACAGTTAAGAATATAGTATTACGTTAACGTCTATGATAACATTAGAAGAGCAACTGAACAATTACAGGAGCGGTTTTCCATATCTGGATGTCATTGCTCCGGCCACTGTTTACAACGGTATTTTACAGCTTGGCAGGCCAGGCAAGGAGAGAGCAATTGAATGCTACACAAAGTATCTGAAATCAAATGGAACAATATGCAAGTTTGTTCCGGCATCTGGAGCTGCAACCAGAATGTTCAAATCAATTTATGAGGGTTTGGATATCATGAGAAACTCTGATGAACCTCTCCCGGAAGATCATCCATGCTCTATATTCCTTAACAATCTCGGAAAAATTCCTCTCCTTGATGCAGAGGACCTTCTTGCCATTCTTTTGGAAAAGGATGGGTTGAATCTTGGCAACACTCCCAAAGGGCTTATCAGATTCCACGACTACGGAAATATTGTAAGAACTCCTTTTGAAGAGCATATGGTTGAGGGCGCATATTATGCAAAAGAGAAAAACGGAAGGGTGAATATTCATTATACCGTTTCAAAGGAGCATCTCAAGCACTTCAAAGGACTTCTTGCAAATATGAAGGATTTCTATGAGCAGAGTTATGGCTGCAAATACATGGTTTCATTTTCATTGCAGGATCCAGCAACTGATATGGTTGCAGTTGACAGCACAAACAACCCATTTGTAAAACCTGACGGTAAGATACTCTACCGCCCGGCCGGTCATGGCGCACTAATATCAAATCTGAACTCCATTAAAGAGAACATCATTGTAATCAAGAATATAGACAATGTGACGGTTGAGAACAGGCTTTCTGATACAACAGTATGGAAAAAGATTCTTATTGGAAAAGCAGTAGAACTTCAGAATCAGCTTTTTGAATACGCAAATAAACTAAGTGCAAATGATGCTGTAATGAGTAAAGCTGCATTGAAGGATTGCGCAAGTTTCCTGAAGAAAAATTTCTCTATTGTTCTTCCTGAACATCTGTTTGATTATGAGAATAATGAGAGCGCAAAATATGACAAACTCAGAACCCTTCTCTACGATATTGTAAACAGGCCTCTGCGCGTATGCGGAATGGTGAAGAACCAGGGTGAACCCGGTGGTGGCCCTTACATTGTTAGAGAGTCTGACGGCACCACTTCACTTCAGATTCTGGAAGCCGCTCAGTTGAACAGAAAGGATTCTCACATTGATGGAATGGTTGCCAAATCGACACATTTCAACCCAGTTGACATTGTATGCGCCGTTTATGACCATAAAGGCAATAAATTCGACCTGGAAAAATACATAGACCCTTCAACAGGCTTCATCTCTGAAAAGAGTTATGAAGGGCACCCCATAAAGGCCCAGGAGCTTCCAGGTCTCTGGAATGGTGCCATGAGCAAGTGGAACACTCTTTTCGTTGAAGTGCCTTTATCTACATTCAACCCTGTAAAGAGCGTTTTGGACCTGCTCAGGCCTGCTCACAGAGTAAAATAGAGGAATAAACAAATTAATGACTATATTTGCAGGATTGAATTGACCAATTGAAATAATATAAAACATATAAAACAATGATTTCACCAAAAGCCATTGAATCTTTTCAGCAGATTCATACACCATTCTACTACTATGACCTCGATCTTTTGAGGGCAACTCTCAAAGAGTATACATCACACACTTCAAAACATGGTTACAATGCGCATTTTGCATTGAAGGCTAATGCGGACGAGAGAGTTGTCTCTCTCATCAGAGACGCAGGTCTTGGAGCAGACTGCGTCAGCGGAAACGAGGTTAAGCTTGCAGTAAAGTATGGTTTTGATCCTAAAAAAATCGTTTATGCAGGTGTAGGTAAATCCGACAGGGAGATCAAGGATGCACTCAAGGCAGGAATCTTCTCATTCAACTGCGAGTCTGTTCCTGAAATCAAGATCATTAATGACTTTGCCAAATCAATGGGCAAGGTTGCCAACATCTCTTTGAGAATCAACCCTGACATTGATGCACACACTCATAAATACATAAGCACAGGCCTTAAGGAGAACAAGTTCGGAATAAGCCCATGGGCCTTTGAGGATGTATATGAGCTTTTCAAGACCCTCAAGAACATAAAGCTTCAGGGACTACACTTCCACATTGGTTCACAGATTACCGAGCTCGGCGTATTCAAGACAATGTGCACCAGAATTGAGGAGCTTCAGAAATGGTTCATTGACCGCAACATAGCAATAGAGAACATCAACTGCGGCGGTGGTCTCGGTATTGACTACAATGACCCTGACGCAAACCCTATTCCTGACTTCAAGAACTATTTCGACATAATTAGCAAGAACCTCATTGTAAGACCTGGACAGCACGTTCATTTTGAGCCTGGCCGTGCAATTGTAGGGCAGTGCGGTTCACTCATTACAAGAGTTCTCTACGTGAAGATAGGAAAAGAGAAGAAGTTCGTCATTCTCGATGCAGGTATGAATGACCTTATTCGTCCTGCTCTCTATCAGGCACACCACGGTATTCAGAACCTTACATCAAACAAGAGAAAACTCATATATGATGTTGTTGGTCCTGTTTGCGAGAGCTCAGACTGCTTCGGTTCAAAGATTCTTCTTCCTACAACTGAGAGAGGTGACCTTGTTGCCCTCCGTTCTGCCGGTGCATACGGTCAGGTTATGGCAATGAAGTACAACCAGAGAGACCTTGCAAAGGCATACTACTCAGACGACCTTTTGAAATAATTACTGATACAACCATATGTTCGAAAACCTGATTGACCGCCTTGAAAATTCGTTCAAGATTCTCAAGGGTGAAGGAAAGATAACGGAAATCAACGTAGCTGAAACGCTCAAGGATATAAGAAAAGCACTCCTTGACGCCGATGTGAGCTACAAGATTGCAAAGAAGTTCTGTGATGGAGTAAAGGAGAAGGCTATGGGCCAGAATGTGCTCAAATCAGTGAAGCCTTCCCAAATGATGGTGAAAATTGTTCATGACGAACTTGCTGCCCTTATGGGGAGCCAGGCCTCTGAAATCAACATCAACGGCAATCCTGGAGTTGTTCTGGTATCAGGTCTTCAGGGATCAGGAAAGACAACATTCTGCGGAAAACTTTCTTACCTTCTAAAAAACAAGAAAGGTAAGAAAGTTCTTGTATGTGCAGGCGACGTATACCGTCCTGCCGCTATTGACCAGTTAAAAGTGCTCACTCAGCAGATAGGTGTTGACATATACACTGAGGAGGGCAATATGAACCCCGTATCGCTTGCCAAAAGTGCTCTTTCACATGCAAAGGCAAACGGATACAACGTCCTAATAATAGATACTGCCGGCCGTCTTGCCGTTGACCAGGAGATGATGGATGAGATATCAGCCATCAAGGATGCTGTAAAACCTACGGAAACCCTCTTTGTTGTTGACTCAATGACCGGTCAGGATGCTGTGGAAACCGCCAAGGCTTTCAACGACAGACTCAATTTCGACGGAGTGGTGCTCACAAAGCTCGATGGTGATACAAGAGGTGGTGCTGCTCTATCAATAAAAGCAATAGTTGAAAAGCCAATCAAATTCGTCTCTTCAGGTGAGAAGATGGAGACACTTGACATCTTCCATCCTGAACGAATTGCTGACCGAATCCTTGGAATGGGTGATGTGGTTTCTCTCGTTGAGAAGGCGCAGGAACAGTTCAATGAAGAGGAGGCCAAAAAACTCCAGAAGAAACTTCTCAAAGACCAGTTCACCTTCACAGACTTCTATGACCAGATTCAGCAAATCAAGAAGATGGGCAACATAAAGGATCTTGCATCCATGCTACCAGGTGTTGGAAAGGCACTCAAGGATGTAGATATGGACAACAGCTCATTCAAGGGAATAGAGGCTATTATTCAGTCAATGACGCCTGAGGAGAGAAACAACCCTTCAATAATAAACGGCTCAAGAAGAAAGAGAATAGCAGATGGAAGCGGTTCAACAATAGTAGAGGTGAACCGACTTCTCAAACAGTTCGAGGATACAAAGAAAATTATGAAAACAATGGCCGGCGGCGGTGGCAAAAGGGCAATGAACGCTATGCAGGCCATGAGAAACTTCAGAGGAAAGTAATATGGCAATACTTATTGATGGCAAGCTTACTGCTGCTCAAATCAAAGAGAGAATCAAGGCAACAGTTGAACAGAGCGTTGCAAACGGAGGCAAAAGACCTCATCTTGCAGCAGTTCTTGTTGGAAACGACGGTGCAAGCGTCACATATGTTGCTTCAAAGGAGAAAGCCTGTGCCGATGTAGGTTTTGATTCCACCGTAATAAAGCTTAAGGAGGAGACAAGTCAGGATGAACTTCTCGCAGTTGTAAAGAGGCTCAACGAGAATCATGACATTGATGGAATAATAGTTCAACTTCCTCTTCCAAAGCACATCAACGAGCAGGTTGTCATTAAGAATATTGACTATCATAAGGATGTTGACGGTTTCCACCTTGCAAACGTTGGAAAGATGGTTCTGAACATGCCTGGATTCCTTCCTGCAACACCATTCGGTATTCTTACCCTCTTGAAGCAATACAATATTGAGACAAGAGGAAAAAACTGCGTCATTCTTGGAAGAAGCAACATAGTGGGAAGGCCTATGGCCAACCTTATGTCCCAAAAGGGAATACTTGCTGACTGCACCGTTACAATGTGCAACAGCAAGACCAAGGACATAGCATATTTTACACGCAATGCTGACATTATCATTGCAGCAATTGGTGTTCCTGAATTCCTCAAGGGCGATATGGTGAAGCAGGGAGTGGTTGTAATAGATGTTGGAATCACCAGATTGCCTGATTCAACAAAGCCTAAAGGATATAGGATTGTAGGTGATGTTGATTTTGCCTCAGTTGAGCCAAAAGCATCATACATTTCACCAGTACCTGGCGGTGTTGGTCCTATGACAATTGTATCCCTTCTGGAGAATACACTAAAGAGCGCTCAAGGAAAGAAACTTACTTGGGTATAAGACCATAACTCTGAAGACATGAAGAAATTGAAGATACCTCTGCTTGTTAAAATTGTTATAGCAATTTTCCTTGGAATCGTTTGCGAACTCTTTTTTCCATTATGGCTTACACGTATCTTCGTAACCTTCAACGGACTCTTCAGCAACTTCCTTGGTTTCATTATTCCTTTGCTCATTCTGGGCCTTGTTGCTCCGGGCATATTCGAACTTAAAGGTGGAGCCGGGAAACTTCTGTTGATAACAACTTTAATAGCATACATATCAACTGTTCTTGCTGGTAGCATATCATTCTACACCTGTGAACTGACATATCCTTCAATTCTCTCTTTCGGTGAAATGAGCGAGTTGGGTGATGTAATTGGCACAAAGGCCATAGAACCATTTTTCAAGATGCCAATACCTCCAATTATGGATGTGACATCTTCCCTTGTCCTTGCTTTTTTCCTTGGACTCTGCCTAAGTTACATGAAGAGTGATGCTCTCAGAAATTGTCTATTTGATTTCAGAGAGTGTATTATAATGGTAATAAACAATGTAATAATTCCGGTACTTCCACTCTATATCTTCGGTATTTTCCTGAAGATAGCGGCAGACGGTGAGGCAGGGCTCGTTATATCACTCTTCATCAAGGTTATAATTGTAATATTCATTCTGCATATATTCTGGCTCATTTTCCAGTTCTGCATTGCCGGTGCAATTTCAAGGCGAAACCCTTTCAAGGCGTTGATTACAATGATGCCTGCATATTTCACCGCTTTGGGAACACAGTCAAGTGCGGCTACAATACCAGTAACTCTCAGCAGGACAAAGTTAAACGGTGTCGATAACAAAATTGCCGATTTCGTAATTCCTCTATGTGCCACAATTCATCTCTCCGGAAGTTGCCTTAAAATTGTTGCATGCGCATTCGCTGTCCTCTTCATGAATGGAACCATTCCGCAGACAGGTGATTTCTTCCTCTTCATATGCATGCTCTCAATTACAATGGTAGCTGCCCCGGGAGTACCTGGTGGAGCAATTATGGCAGCATTGGGTCCTCTCTCAGAATATCTTGGCTTTGATGCATCTGCACAAGCACTTATGATAGCACTCTATATTGCAATGGACAGCTTCGGTACTGCCTGCAATGTTACAGGCGATGGTGCCATTGCACTAATAATCAATAGAATTCACAACAAAAGGGGATTCTCATCTCCTTCAAATGACTAATCATATGTTATCTATTTCATTTGTCAGCACTCCTATTGTATGGGAGAATGCTGTGGAAAATTGTACCTATCTTTCATCACTTATTGAGAAGAATATTCACAAAATGGGCAAGGATCTTCTTCTTCTTCCTGAAATGTTCTCAACTGGATTCACCAACAATAAGGATGCAGCAGAGGAGGTTGAAGGCTATACGTTCAGATTCATGAAGGATGTTGCAAACAAATACGGCATTGCAGTTGGCGGCTCGGTTGCTACATATACTGAGGAGTTTGACGGGGCTTCACATGATTTACAGAGAAAGTATTACAACAGATTCTACTTCATAAAACCTGACGGCTCATACACATTCTACGATAAAAGGCATGTATTCGCATATGGAGGTGAGGACAAAACTTTTACCGGAGGAAAGAAGAGTGTAATTGCAGAGTGGAAGGGAGCGAAATTCATGCTCAATGTATGTTACGACATCAGGTTCCCAGTAGCCAGCAGAAATGTCAGGAACAGTTATGACATTCTATTGAACATTGCATCATTCCCAGATTCAAGAATAGCTGTAATTGACCCACTTATTAAAGCGAGGGCAATTGAAAATCAGGCGTATGCAATTTTTGTCAACAGGGTGGGGGATGATCCTGTTTGCCACTATGCAGAGAGCGGAATTGCCGTTGACTTCAAGGGAAACAGAATAGACGAATCATTTGAATCAGAGGGCTCAACCATACATAATGTAAATATGGACATTGAGGCTCTCAAGGATTTCAGGGAGAAGTTTCCGGCATGGGCAGATGCAGACACCTTTACACTAAATTAATTTCAGGTTCAATAATCTATCGGCCGGGTGGGTATGAATAAAATAGTTTTTTGCGTTGCAATGGGGTTGATTTTCACATCAATTGCTTCTTCATGCGAAAGAGAAGATGGCACATACAAAGTATCAATTTTCTCTACAAACGATGTGCACGGGAAATACTTTGATTCTCTTTACAATGGCGCCGCCAACGCAACCTCCCTTGCAAATGTTGCAGCATATTTCAAGGAGCAGGAGCAGCTTTTGGGAGAAGAGGGGATTATAAGAATTGATGTCGGTGATTTTCTTCAGGGCGACAACGCTGCATACTGGTCCAATTACGTTGATACGGTATCTTCAGGCAAACACTTGGCAGTGAGACTTTTCGAGTATCTGAAATATGATGCAATTGTGGTTGGGAATCACGACATTGAGACAGGACACGAAGTATACGACAGAATTAACAGAGAATTCCGGTATGGATACCTTGGGGCGAATGTTGTGAATGAATCTGATTCATTGCAATATTTTGTGCCATACAGAATAATTGAGAAATCAGAGTTGAGAGTTGCCGTTATAGGTTTTGAAAATCCGAATATAAAAAGCTGGCTTGGTGAAAACCTGTGGAAGGGAGTTGATTTTCTTGATATTAAGAGTGTTGCTCAGAAATGGGTAGACTATGTGAATTCCAAGGAGAGCCCTGATATTACCATAGTTGCAATGCATTCAGGTGTTGGAAATGGCGTTGATTCTGATTTTGAAAACACAGCTCTTTTTCTCTCCAGAACTCTTAAAGGCGTTGATGCAATTTTCTGCGGTCATGACCATAAGGAATTCATCTCTGATTCAAACGGTGCAATACCGGTAATAGATGCCAGGAACCAGTGCGCATTTGTTGGCAGGTGCGATTTTGAGGTTGAAATAAAGGGTGGAAAGGTTGTTTCAAAGCAGTGCAAGGCATCATTGGCAGATATGAAGGAGTACTCTCCCGACAAGGAATATTGTGCCGAATTCAAGGATTATTGGCGTAATGTATATGCCTTCTCCAACATGGAGATAGCGAATGCTGAGAAATCTATTGTGTGTCAGGATGCTCTTTTCGGTCCTTCAATGATTATGGGGCTTATTCACAGCGTGCAGATGCAGGCAAGTGGTGCCGACATATCATTTGCAGCTCGTCTGAAAATGTATGGCAAGGTAAAGGCTGGAAAAATCACCTATCAGGATTTGTTTACCATATATCCATTTGAGAACCAGCTTTATGTAATTGAACTCTCTGGAAAACAGATTAAAGATTATCTTGAGTATTCATATATGCTCTGGCTTGGAGAGGCTCCTTGCGTGAATGGTCATCTTCTTAATATTGAAAGGGATGAATCGGGTACAAATAAAGGGAAATGGAAAACCGTTACACCTCCTTTCAACTGGGAATCGGCTTATGGAATCAATTACTCTGTTAACATATTCAAGCCATATGGTCAGAGGATATCCATTGAGTCAAAGTCAAATGGAGAAGCGTTTGATATGGAGAGAATCTACAAGGTTGCTGTATCGTCATACAGGGCGAATGGAGGTGGAGAGCATCTTACAAAAGGAGCTGGAATTGAAAAAGAGTTACTTCCAACAATTGTTTCAGCAAAACTTGGTGATATCAGGGGTATGATATACCAATCATTGAAAAATGGGTTGAATTGCAATGGAACAATTGACGACAATTGGGGGTTCAAGCCTGCGATTGATGCCGAAAAAATGGGATTTCAAGACAGCATGTTGATGTTTGGAAAATAATTTTTCTTAAATTTGCGTGGTTAAAGTGCCTAGTATGGAAACTGATAAAAATACGCTGTTGAATGGATTGAAAAACAAGATCAATGCCATTCTTTCAATGTATGAAACAGCTCTCTATGAAAAGAATGAATTGAATGACAGACTTGAAAAGGCACTTGAAACAAATAGTAAACTTAATGTCAAACTTTTAGAATTAGAGAAGAAATTAAAGGAAAAAGAGTTGGTAGATGCATTCAGCAGCAATGTGTCAAACAATAAGGAGGCAAAGGAGAGAATAGATGCAATTGTACGTGAAATAGACAAATGTCTCTCTCTTCTAAATGTATAACGTATAATGGCGCAGAACATAAACCTTACCATAGCAGAAAGAGTCTATAATTTCACTATAGACAATTCAAATCCCAAAATTGAACAGGCATGCAGAAGAGCTGTAAAGATGATTGATTCACTTTACAAAGCCAATCGCCTGAAAATGGAGGGAAGAGCACCGGATGATGTTCTTACAATTCTCCTTTTCAACTTTGCACAGAGGCTGGCTATTTATGAGATCAACAAGGAAGAGGATACCTTCATGGATGACCTTATTCAGCTTGACAACCAGCTCGATTCATATATAAAAAAACAGCCGCTGCAACAGCAGTAATTTGCGAAAATCAACACTAAAAAACTTATCCGGGTTAACTGTTATCCAAAACCAGGCCTAGGTTACCTTAATTGGGATTCTCTTATGAGGACGTTGGAAGGTTGCGGTTCATTCAGAGCCCAAATCTTACTTTTTCAGATTTTTCCGGAAAAGGCTGTACAGCGGCTTTCTTTGCAATTTTAAATCATATATATATACCCAAATGGAAGGTTATTTAATTGTTATTATCCTGTCAGTGCTGGGGCTCGGTGCCGGTTTTGGCGTAGGATACTATGTTATAAACAACGTAGTTCTGAAGAAAAAGAAGGAGGAGATTCTCGCACAGGCAGCTATGGATGGAGAAAATATCAAGAAAGAGAAGATATTCCAGGCCAAGGAGAAGTTTCTTCAACTCAAGAGTGAACACGAGCAGTTCATCAATGAGAAGAACAATCAGATTCAAACAATGGAGAACAAGGTCAAGCAGGCCGAATTAATTGTTAACCAACATAAATCTGAACTTGAAAAGAAACAGCAGGATGTTGAGAAGATAAAGAACAATCTTAACGCCCAGGTAGCTCTTGTAAACAAAAAGAGCGAAGAGTACGAGAAGCTCAAGCAGAGTGCAATTGAAAAAATAGAATCAATTGCAGGAATGAGCGCTTCTCAGGCTAAGGAAGAGCTCGTCAAGGCAATGAAGGATGAGGCCAAGACTGCTGCTGCATCATATATCAATGATGTAATGGATGAAGCCAGACTTACAGCCAGCAAAGAGGCAAAAAGAATTGTCATAAACACTATTCAAAGAACTGCTCCTGAAACAGCCATTGAAAATGCGGTAACTGTATTCAACATTGAGAGTGATGAGGTGAAAGGCAGAATCATTGGACGTGAAGGTAGGAACATCAGAGCCCTGGAGGCTGCAACAGGAGTAGAAATTGTTGTGGATGATACCCCTGAAGCTATTCTGCTCTCCGCCTTCGACCCTGTAAGAAGAGAGGTGGCACGACTTGCCCTTCATCAGCTGGTAACCGATGGAAGAATTCATCCGGCAAGAATTGAAGAGGTTGTTGCAAAGGTTTCCAAGCAACTTGAGGATGAGATTCTTGAAACAGGTAAGAGAACCTGCATAGACCTTGGAATTCATGGTCTGCATATTGAACTGGTCAAGCTCATTGGTAGAATGAAATACAGATCATCTTATGGTCAGAATCTTCTTCAGCATGCCAGAGAGGTTGCCAACATCTGTGCTACCATGGCATCTGAGCTTGGATTGAATTCTAAAGCTGCCAGAAGAGCTGGTCTCCTTCATGATATTGGAAAGGTATCTGATGAGGATCCAGATCTTCCACATGCAATTCTCGGTATGAAGTTGGCAGAAAAGTACAAAGAGAATCCGGAAATCTGCAATGCAATTGGTTCACACCACGAGGAGGTTGAGATGACTTCACTCATATCACCGCTTGTGCTTGTTGGTGATGCCATTTCAGGAGCCCGTCCTGGAGCCCGCAGAGAGGTTATTGAATCATACATCAAGAGACTTAAAGATATGGAGAACATTGCTCTCTCATATCCAGGTGTAAATAAGACATATGCAATTCAGGCCGGTAGGGAACTCAGAGTAATTGTAGGAAGCGAGCAGGTTTCTGACCAGGAAGCTGAAACGCTCTCAACTGATATAGCAAAGAAGATTCAGGATGAGATGGTTTATCCTGGACAGGTGAAGATTACTGTTATAAGGGAGACAAGAAGCGTTGCGTTTGCAAAGTAATCACTTAATTTGAAGTAGTAAGAGGATGACCAAAGATTTTAAACTTTGAAGTCATCCTCTAATTTTTTACAACCATTAATTGTAATACACTTATCCATTATAGAATTCAAAGCCTCGTTTCACTCCTTCAAAAATAGTTTTCCATCTGATAATTATTCCTATTAGAAGAAAGATTATCAGGATTATGAATGCCTGATTGGTTGGGGTCTGCTCTTTGAATTTGACTATAATTTTTTTGATGTAATCCTTCATATAATTTCTTCTCCTGTACAAAATTAGTACAATTTTTGCTAAATTTGTTCTGTAGCATTGTCAAATGCATTTTCCAAGAAATTTTTATGACTATGACAGATATACGTTTAGAAAGAATCAATCAAGCTGCAGAGTATGTTAAAAATATCATACCTGACATAAAGCCTTTGGTAGGCATTGTTCTTGGCAGCGGTTTGGGAAAACTTGGTGAACTTATTGAAGATAGAGTGGTTATTCCATACAGTTCCATTCCAAATTTTGCAATTTCAACCGCTGTTGGGCACAAAGGGAATCTTATATACGGCAAACTCGGAGGAAAAAATGTAATTGCAATGCAGGGAAGGTTCCACTATTATGAGGGATATCCTATGGAGCAGGTTGTGTTGCCAATACGGGTTATGTCAAAACTTGGAATCAAATATCTCTTTGTTTCAAATGCAGCAGGAGGTGTGAACTTTGATTTCAAGGTGGGTGATCTTATGATTATTACCGACCATATAAATACGCTTCCTAATCCTCTTATTGGAAAGAATATGGAGGAGTTAGGACCACGTTTCCCTGATATGACCAGACCATACGACAAGAAACTCATTCAAATGCTGGAAAAGGTTGCAGCATCAAAGGGTATCAGTATGAAAAAAGGTGTCTATTATGCCGGGACCGGTCCTACATACGAAACTCCAGCAGAGTACAGGTACTTCAGGCTTATTGGAGCTGATGCCGTAGGAATGTCAACAACGCCTGAAGTAATTGCAGCAAGGCATATGGATATCCCGGTTATGGGAATTTCCGTAATTACGAATGAGGCTCACGACGATTATGCAGAGGATTATGCGAACGATGGAGATGATGTGGTAGCTGCAGCAAATTCAGCAGCAGAAAAGATGAATATTCTTGTCACCACTCTTATCTCCGAATTGGAGTAGGAGGGGAGATGGTAAAATTCATATCATTATCGAGCGGAAGCAACGGAAACTGTTACTACTTCGAGCATAATGGAGATGCTTTTCTTGTTGATGCCGGAATAGGTCCAAGAACCATAAAGAAGCGTCTTCTTGAGCATGGACTCGAATTTGAAAAGATCAGATTTGTTCTTGTTACACACGATCATTTAGACCATATAAAGAGCCTTGGCGTCATTTGTGGTAAATACAAGATTCCAGCCTTTGCTACAAAAACCCTGCATAACTCCCTTGTACACCATTTCTGTACGCGTGGAAGAATGTCTGGGTGTGCCAGATTTACAAAACTTGGTGAAGCAACAGAGTGCTTCGGAGTTGAATTCACTCCATTCCTTGTGAGCCACGATGCAACTCAGACCGTTGGATATAAAATTAAGGTTGAAAATGTAACCTTTACACTGGCAACGGATATAGGGCAATCGAACTTGGATCTTGTCAAATATGCACAGGAATCACAGGTTCTTATTCTGGAGAGCAACTTTGATATTGACATGCTTATGCGTGGACCCTATACTCCGGAACTTAAAGTAAGAATCTGTAATGGTGAAGGCCACTTGAGTAATGACCGTGCGGCAGAGATAATAAGGAAAGTATACCACAACGGCCTCTCGCACATTTTCCTATGTCACTTGAGTGAGAATAACAATACTCCGCAGAAAGCTCTTGAATCTGCAGAGCTGGCACTAAAGTCAATTGGCGTAAGGCCAGGGAATGATGTAATAACAGTTGCACTGCCAAGAAAGGAGCCGTCCAGCGTATTTACATTCTAAATAAAAAAGTCCGGCTAAATATTTTAGTCGGACTTTTTGAATTCTGTTATGCGGGTGTCAGATTACATCTTTGGACCTGCAGCAACCAATGCCTTTCCAGCATCGTTACCTGTAAACTTCACAAAGTTCTTGATGAATCTTGAGGCAAGATCCTTGGCTTTCTCATCCCATTGTGCAGCAGATGCATACGTATCTCTAGGATCAAGAATCTTAGGATCAACTCCTGGAAGCGCTGTAGGAACTGTAAAATCAAAGTAAGGAATCTGTTTTACAGGGGCTTTGTCAATTGAACCATCAAGAATTGCATCAATGATTCCTCTTGTGTCCTTTATTGAGATTCTCTTTCCGGTTCCGTTCCACCCTGTGTTAACAAGGTAAGCCTTTGCGCCTGACTGGTTCATTCTCTTTACAAGCTCCTCAGCATATTTTGTTGGATGAAGTGAAAGGAATGCAGCACCAAAACATGCAGAGAAGGTAGGAGTTGGCTCTGTTATTCCACGCTCTGTTCCTGCAAGTTTAGCAGTGAAGCCAGAGAGGAAGTAATACTTGGTCTGCTCAGGTGTAAGAATTGAAACTGGAGGAAGAACTCCAAAAGCATCAGCAGATAGGAAAATGACCTTCTTTGCGGTTGGAGCCTTTGAAATTGGTTTTACAATGTTGTTGATATGATAAATAGGGTAGGAAACACGTGTGTTCTCCGTTACACTCTTGTCAGCAAAATCAATCTTGCCGTTTGCATCAACAGTTACATTCTCAAGAAGAGCGTCTCTCTTTATTGCATTATAGATATCAGGCTCAGCCTCTTTGCTCAAGTTAATTACCTTGGCATAGCATCCACCCTCAAAATTGAAGATACCGTCATCATCCCATCCATGTTCATCATCACCAATGAGAGCACGTTTAGGGTCTGTGCTCAAAGTGGTCTTACCAGTTCCTGAAAGGCCGAAGAAAATGGCTGTTTCGCCTTTGGAATTAGTGTTTGCAGAGCAATGCATTGCAGCAATACCCTTCAATGGGAGAAGATAGTTCATATATGAGAACATACCCTTCTTCATCTCACCACCGTACCATGTGTTGAGAATAATCTGCATCTTCTCTGTAAGGTTGAACACAACTGCTGTTTCAGAGTTGAGTCCGAGTTCCTTATAGTTGTCAACCTTTGCTTTTGAAGCTGTGAGAACAACGAAATCCGGCTCACCATAGTTCTTGAGCTCCTCTTCTGTAGGGCGTATGAACATGTTTCTTACAAAGTGAGCCTGCCATGCAACCTCCATAATGAATCTTACTTTGATTCTGGTGTTCGCATTTGCACCGCAGAATGCATCAACAACATAAAGCGGTTTGCCAGAGAGCTGTTTCTGAGCAATTTTCTTGAGTTCAGCCCAGCTCTCTTTTGAGCATGGTTTGTTATCATTCTTGTATTCGTCTGAGGTCCACCATATTGTATCCTTTGAAACCTCATCCATTACCCAGAATTTATCTTTAGGAGAACGACCTGTATATACACCTGTCATTACATTTACTGCTCCGAGTTCAGTCATGACACCTTTGTCATATCCTTCAAGACCAGGAGCCATTTCAGCCTTGTACAAATCCTCATATGACGGATTGTACATGATTTTTGCAGCATTCTCTATGCCATACTTTTTCAAATCAATTGAATTCATATAAACGCAATTATTTAGTAAATTAATATTATTCAATTCGCCGTATATCGCAGCAACAAATATACCAAATAAAAATGTATATCCACTTCTTTTTTTACTATGTGATATTTATGTTAAATTAGAGGATTGAAATGCCAATATGATGAGTGCAGAAGAGGTATTGAAAACATTCTGGGGATACAACAGCTTCAGGGATGGGCAGAAAGAGATAATAGATTCAGTATCAAGCGGAAAGGATACAATTGCCCTTCTTCCAACGGGGGGAGGAAAATCAGTGTGCTTCCAGGTTCCGGCATTGATGAATGATGGAGTGGCTGTAGTGATTTCACCTCTCATTGCACTGATGAAGGATCAGGTTGAAAACCTGAAAAGAGTAGGAGTTTCCGCCATATGCATTCACTCCGGGCTCTCATTCCAAGAAATTGACACAGCGCTTGACAATGCAATTTATGGAGATGTAAAGTTTCTCTATGTCTCACCAGAGAGACTACAGACTGATCTCTTCAAATACAGAGTGCAGAAAATGAGGGTCAATCTGTTGGTAATTGATGAAGCGCACTGTATAAGCCAATGGGGTTACGATTTCAGACCATCATACCTTCAGATATCGCAAATAAGGCAACTTCTTCCCCAAAGCACTCCTGTAATAGCTGTTACAGCTACTGCAACACCCCAGGTTGTGGAAGATATAAAAGAGAAGCTCCAACTCAGGAATCCCGCCATATTCTCAACAGGATTCGGAAGAAAAAACATAACGTATGTTGTTCGTGAATGCTCTGACAAGTGGGGAAATCTTCTTCGTGTATGCAATGGCGTAAAAGGTAGCGGAATCGTATATGCAAGGGAGCGCAAGAAATGCGTTGAACTGTGCGATTTTCTAAATGAGAATGGTGTTCCTGCACTATTTTACCACGCAGGCTTGGAGAAACGGGAGAGAACTTTGAGGCAGGAGGCATGGATGAAAGGGGAGAAACGAGTGATGGTTGCAACGAACGCATTCGGAATGGGAATTGACAAATCTGATGTCAGGTTTGTTCTCCATTATGAAATTCCAGACTCAATAGAGGCATATTTTCAGGAATCGGGACGTGCAGGAAGAGATGGAATTGAGTCTTACGCAGTATTACTCTGGAACAGCAGCGATTTGAAGAGGCTCAGAACAATACACTCCATTATGTTTCCACCATTGGAATACATATCGGACATATACCAGAAGGTATTCAACTATTTGAACGTAGCGTATGAGGAGGGGAAAGGAAGAGCCTTCAAATTCCAGCTGAATGATTTTGCAGCGCACTTCAAGTTGAATGCACCAATGGCGTACTATGCAATAAAATATATTGAGCAGGAGGGATATTGGGAGCTTACGGACATTGTTGAGTCACCGGCAAAAGTGATGTTCTGCGTAAACAGGGATGAACTCTACTCAATACAACTCAAGGATCAGTCTCTGGATATTCTAATAAAGGCAATGTTAAGGATGTATACCGGTATCTTTTCAAACCTTACATCAATTGACATTGAAGCATTGTGCAGAATAACCTCAGACAGCTCGGAAGGGCTGATTGAAAAGTTGAAGAATCTATCTACAAAGGGCATTATTATTTACAAGAGTTCATTCAAAATGCCTCTCCTCATTACAAATTACGAAAGACTTGTTGAAAAGAATCTTTACCTTCCAGAAAGCAGATACCTTGAGAGAAAGAGTTCATACGAGAAAAGAATAGAGAGTATGATAGGCTACGTGACAAACACCGAAATGTGCAGAAACAGGTTGCTGGTTGGATATTTTGGTCAGAGTGCATCAGCAGATTGCGGGAAATGTGATACATGCCTTAAAAAGAAGAGGAAGGATGCAAAATATTGCTCCATTGAAGCGGCGCAAATTGAAAGAGAAATTATATGCAAGATAAAAGAGGCCGGAGGAACTATTACAATCACGCAGTTAAAAACCTCTACAATAGGAAGTTATGATTTATTCCCAGAGGTACTCGAACAGATGCTTGACAAGGGTTTCCTAAAACTCAATGGTAACAGATTCATTTTAAATGATTAAATTTGAAGATTATTGAAATAAAGATAATATGAAACCGACACTAGTACCGGATGTTAAGGTTGTATTCGATCTCTTCAAGAAACTGAACATGGTTCCACGACCAAGTTGGAAAGAGGACAAGGCAGCCGATTTCATCTGTGAATTTGCAAAAGAACACAATCTGGAGTATAAAAGGGATAACAATAATTGCGTAGTTATAAGAAAACCTGCATCAAAGGGGTATGAAAAGGCAGAGAGCATTGCAATAATAAACCATATGGATATGGTTTGTGTCTCCGA
>DCHN01000069.1:34520-71423 GCA_002315995.1 Bacteroidales bacterium UBA1751
GGAAAATGGCTTAAAGCAAAAGGCACATCCTTGGGAGCCGACAATGGAATTGGCTTATGCATGGCACTTGCAGCTCTTGCAGATGACTCCATTCAGCATCCTGCGCTTGAAGTAATTGCAACAACCAACGAGGAGGATGGAATGACCGGTGCAGCCGGAATGTCAAGTGATTTCTTCAGCTCAAGAAAGGTCATAAACTTGGATTCTGAAGATTATGATACTATTACAATAGGATCGGCCGGTGCATATCTGCAGTTCTACAGGATGAAATATTCTACAAAACCAGCACCTGAAAAGTACAAATATTTCGATGTTGAGATATCAGGTGGCTTGGGCGGACATTCAGGAGTTGACATAAACAAAGGAAGGGCAAACGCAAATATACTTCTGGCAAGTTTCCTTTATGAAATAGCTACGACATATCAAAGTTGTCTTGTTTCAATATCTGGAGGTTCTGCCAACAATGCAATTCCGTCATCGGCAAAGGCAGTATTCGGAATCGATTCCGAATATATAGATCAAATGGAGGAGATATTTGAAACATACCAGCAGAAAATCAAGAGTGACTACTACAAGAATGACCCTTCTGTTGAATTTACAATTGAACCTGCCCAGAGACCTGAACATGTAATTAACGGTGGAACGCCTCTTCTCAAAGCTATATCACATACTCCTGTAGGGGTAATAGAAATGAGTAAAGAGATGCCAGGTACAGTTCTTACAAGCAATAACCTTGGGCTCATAAAGCAAGAGAAGGATCACTTCTTTGCATCAACATACAGCAGAAGCTTTGTATACGATGATATGGTGGTACTTGCTAAAGAAATAGCTAGAACATTCAAGGAGAATGGTGCTGAAATTGAAGTCATCATGGATTCACCTGCATGGCAGGAGAATTCTGAATCGGAATATATAAATTTTGTATCAGACACTTTCAACGATGTTTTGGGATGGAGGCCTAAAAAGGTTGCCATGCACTTCGCACTTGAAGGAGGATATTACGCAACCAAATTCCCTGGACTTCAAATGGCATCAATAGGGCCGAAAATCATAGAACCTCATTCAACCTCAGAGAGAGTCGATATTACTACAGTTGAGGATATCTGGAAGGTATTCATAGAACTGCTCCGCAGATTATCGGAACGCTGATTCAACAATATTGCATAATTGCAGAATCAATACTTTAAAAGCCCTCTTTTCTTTTTGAAAGAAGGCTTTTTTTTACATATATTTGCATCGAAAACCATTACTGTTTTTTTATGATACTTTACTCAAGGAAGAATGAAGAAATTATTATTGTTGATTACAGCAATCATTTGCTCCGTTCCTGCGTTCTCTCAAGAGGCTGACTCTGATTCACAAGCAGCTGGCTTCACAGAACTGCAGTTAATAGCACGTGCAGATGCTACTCCAGTAGTTCCAAGAAATGGAGCCGGCACAAGCGATTTTACCTTTGGAGGTTCTGCAATATATACGGTAATCTCCGCCAACCTTGGTAAAGGATTTTCAGTCTATTTTAACAATCATTGGTTTTCAATTCATCCGGAAGAACTTTATAAAAACACCGGATACTCCAACAGGAATTCCTGGGTCGATTTCGCATACCTTTCCTATTCAAACAGCAGTTGGTCATTCAAACTGGGTAAGAATTCCCTGCCTATGGCAACATACGAGAATTCCCCTTGGGACTGGGAGACACATGCTATTTTCAACTCATTTGTATGGTATGCCATTCCATGCTACCAATATGGTATATCGGCCAAATACACTACTGATTCCAAACGATCATCCTTTGAAGCCCAGTTTGCATGTTCACCATTTACTGAAAATATTTTCCGCAAAAATTCTTTCACATACTCATTCAGGTGGTGCGGACAATATGGCATATGGAAGCCTATGGCATCCGCTCATATGATGAATGGTGAATTTACGAACAAATTCGTTGGCATGTTAATGTTTGCAAACCGCTTTGAGTTTGAGAAATTCAATGTTACGTTGGACTGGACAAACATGTCAGACACGAACAAGCATCCATTCAGACGAACACAGATTGATCTTGTACTTGACTATAACATTGCTGAAAGATGCAACATTGCACTTAAAGGTGGATATGAGTCAAATGGAGACGGCCCTGACCTTCTTGGCTGGGGAGATGGACTTGATTACCACTATATGCCTCAATCGGTAGAAGACAATTACATATTCGGAGCGCTGCAATTCATTATTCTTCCATTGAAGAACAATGAAAATCTCAACATACATTTTACTGCAGGAATAAACAATGTATCGGACAATATGGCCATGAACATTGGTGTAACTTATATATTGGATTTCCTAAAATTATAAAGATCTATATCGTAACTTTTGATTTTTTTGAGCGTAATGAAGGAAAATTGCATCATCAAAATTGAAAACATTTGCAAGAACTACGACGGAGTACAGGTTCTTGATAATATAAATCTTGAGATTCAGAAGGGAGAGTTTGTTACAATCCTAGGTCCGAGCGGCTGCGGAAAAACAACACTCCTTCGAATTCTTTCCGGCTTTGTAAAAGCTGACTCCGGAAAAATTATTCTTGAGGGGGAGGAGATTTCAAATGTCCCTCCATACAAAAGAAACCTGAATACGGTTTTCCAGAAATATGCCTTGTTCCCTCATTTGGACGTATACGACAACGTTGCATTCGGACTCAAACTGAAAAAGATGCCTGTTGACGAAATTGACAAGAAGGTGAGCAAGGCATTAAAAATGGTAACAATGTCAGACTATGAAGATAGGGATGTCAATTCGCTCAGTGGAGGCCAGCAGCAAAGGGTTGCCATTGCCAGAGCTCTTGTAAACCGTCCTCAGATTCTTCTCCTTGATGAACCTCTTTCAGCCCTCGACCTGAAGATGCGAAAGGATATGCAGTTGGAGTTGAAGGAGATGCATAAAAAATTGGGAATCACCTTCATATATGTGACACACGACCAGGAGGAGGCGCTGACACTTTCAGATACCATTGTGGTAATGAATTATGGAAAGATTCAGCAAATAGGCACACCTACAGACATATATAATGAACCTCAAAACTCGTTTGTTGCTGATTTCATTGGAGAAAGCAATATTCTTGATGCTACCATGGTCAGAGACCGGGAGGTGAATTTCGTGGGTCACACGTTCGAATGTGTTGATGAAGGCTTTGGAGAAAATGTTCCCGTTGATGTTGTAATAAGGCCTGAAGACATATACATGACGAGTAAAATTGAAAGTGCGCAGATTTCAGCCGTTGTAAAGTCATCTATTTTCAAGGGTGTGCACTACGAAATGTTCGTTGAGACCGAGAACGGATATGAGCTTATGATTCAGGACTATAACTCATTTGAAATAGGCTCTGAGGTTGGTCTTATAATCAAGCCTTGCGATATTCAGGTAATGCGCAAGGAGAGAACCTGCAATGAGTTTGAAGGGGAGATAGTAGATTCCACCACTGTTGAGTTCTTGGGAGCCGAGTTTGAAATAGCCGAGACTGATCTCGAACCTGGAACAAAAGTTAGGGTTGAAATTGACTTTGACAAAGTTGACCTGCTAGACGACAAGGACGATGGAGCATTTACCGGCGTTGTGAATTTCATTCTCTACAAAGGCAACCACTACCACCTTACCATAATAAATGAAGATAGAGAATGCATCTATGCAAACACAAACGATGTATGGGATAAATCGGATATGGTTGGTGTGAAGATACTACCTCAGGATATCAGGATTTTCAAAGCAGAAGGAGATGAATAGACGTTCTTCCTGGGCAATTCCCTATTTCATATTCATGCTCATCTTTGTGGTATTGCCGCTTGTAATGATTATGTTGTACGCCTTCAAAGACAGCAACGGCTCATTCTCATTCAGCAACATTGCCACCTTTTTCCAACAGAAGGAAGCGGTTAATACATTGATATATTCTATTGAAATAGCAATAATTACAACACTCCTCTGTCTTGTAATAGGATACCCCGCAGCATACATTCTCAGCAGAAAGGATTTGAACCGTTCAGCCGTTACAATTGTTCTTTTCATTATGCCTATGTGGATAAACATCCTTGTGAGAACTCTTGCAACTGTTGCGCTTTTTGATTTCGGAAAGATTCCTCTGGGAGAAGGAGCACTGATATTCGGTATGGTTTACAACTTCCTGCCATACATGGTATATCCAATATACAATACGCTCAACAAGTTGGATAATTCGTATGTAGAAGCAGCACAAGACCTTGGAGCAAATCCGATTCAACAGTTTGTAAGAGTAATTATTCCACTTTCAAAACCCGGCATATCAAGTGGAGTTCTTATGGTTTTCATGCCTACAATCTCCACTTTTGCCATATCTGAGCTCCTTACAATGAATAAGGTCAAACTCTTTGGAACCACCATACAGGAGAATATAAACAACGGATTGTGGAACTACGGATCAGCTCTATCTCTCATTATGCTGGTTCTTATTGGTGTTACAACATTGTTATCATACTCTGGAAAAGGAGATGAGCAGAGCGCAGGAGGGCTTTTGTAATGAAAAAATTTCTTGCACAGGCATATATTTGGACTCTGCTTCTGTTGCTTTATGCTCCAATAATCATCATAATGGTCTTCTCTTTCACGGAGTCGAAGGTGTTGGGAAACTGGACTGGATTCTCCACAAAGCTCTATTCCAACCTTTTCACCGTTAAAGAGAGTGGAACCACATTTGCCGTTGATACAGGCGAGTTGGTAGTACGCAGTGCTCCGCAAGGGGTTAGTTCATCACTCTTCTCTGCAATTGAAAACACACTGCTCATTGCACTCGTTGCATCAATTATTTCCACAGCATTGGGAAGTGTGGCTGCAATAGGAATTTTCAATTTGAAAGGGAAGAAGAAACAGGCAATGTACTTCCTCAACAATATTCCTATGCTCAACCCTGACATCATTACCGGTATTTCGCTCTTTATTCTCTTTGTTGCAGTTGGTCTTACACAGGGTTATGCAACAATAATACTGGCTCACATAACATTCTGTACGCCATATGTTGTTCTCTGTGTGATGCCAAAACTCATTCAAATGAACCCAAATACGTATGAGGCAGCACTTGACTTGGGGGCAACACCTCTGCAGGCTATGTGGAAAGTAATTGTACCGCATATTAGAGGAGGAATGGTAAGTGGCTTCCTTCTCTCATTCACTCTTTCAATTGACGACTTTGCTGTTACTCTCTTCACTAAGGGAAATGAAGGATTGGACACATTGAGCACATATATATATGCCGATGCCAGAAAGGGTGGTCTTACACCTGAATTGAGAGCACTTTCAACCATTATTTTCGTTATTGTATTGGTTTCGCTCACATTAATTAACGTATATTCCATTTACAGCAAAAGAAAAAATATAAAAAAACAATATTGGAGATATGACAAAGCTTCTTAAAGCGGCCCTTTTGGCCATTGTTTGTTTTGCATGTATTGCTTGTTCCCAGGAGGATTCAGAACGTTCAAAAGTTCTGAAAGTGTATAACTGGGCCGATTACATTGACGAGGATCTCATTGGAGAGTTTGAAAATTGGTATAAGGAGGAGACCGGTGAAGAGGTCAAGGTCATATACCAGTTGTTTGACATAAACGAAGTGGTTCTTGCAAAGATTGAAAAAGGAAAGGATGATTACGATGTAGTTTGTCCGTCTGATTACATGATAGAGAGAATGATGCGCAAGGATCTCCTTCTTCCTGTTTCAAGGGATTTCGGAAAAACACCAAATTATATCGACAGCAATGTATCTCCTTTCATAAGAGAGCTGATGTCCAAGATGGATGCTTACGGCAAGAATCCACTTGATTATTGCGTGGGATATATGTGGGGTACAACAGGCTTCATGTACAATACAGACAAAGTTGCCAAGGAGGACATTCTCACATGGAATGTTCTTAACAACCCTAAATATGCAGGCCAGATTTACATGAAGGACGCCTTCAGGGATGTATATCTTCCTATTCTCATCTATCTCAAACAGAAGGAGCTCAACAGCGGAGAGATTTCCCTTGATTCTTTGATGTATGACTCTTCAGATGAATCAATTGCATTGGTTGAAAACTATCTCAAAAATATTGCACCCAACATTGCAGGGTGGGAGGTTGACTTTGGAAAGGAGATGATGGCAAAAGGTAACGGTGCCATTGACTTCACATGGAGCGGCGATGCAGGTTGGGCAATTGAACAAGCTTCCGAAGCAGGTGTGAATCTTGATTTCGACATCCCAGATGAGGGCAGCAATGTTTGGTTCGACGGATGGTGCATACCAAAGTATGCAAAGAATGTGAAGGCCGCATCATATTTCATAAACTTCATGTGCAAACAGGAGAATTCAATAAGGAATATGGATGCAATAGGTTACGTAAGTGTAATAGGAGGTGATCAAATGCTTGCACTCCAGGAGGATTCTCTAAAATATCCTGAGACGGTTGATGCATCATATTTCTTCGGACCGGATGCTTGCAACGTTCATCTTAATCATGTCCAATATCCTGACATCAAAAAAATAATGAAATGCGGCACAATGCATGATTCCGGAGATAGGACTGATGCAATGCTTGCAATGTGGTCAAGAGTGAAGGGTGACAATGTATCAACATTTACATACATTGTAATTGCTGTAACGGTAATTGTAATTGCAATTGCAATATATACGGCAATGAAGAAAAAGAACAGAAGACGTTCAAGAGGTAAGAAGGGGTCAAAAAAATAAAGCTTATTACTCTGTATGATTCAGATATACTGTAAAAATACAGGAACGGTAAAATCATTTCAGGAGGGTACGTCACTTCTTGAAATGCTCGGGCATTTCGATTTCCAGAGGCCGTATGAGATTGTTTCAGCCAAGGTGAACAATGTTTCACAGGGATTGAAGTTCAGAGCCTATAACAGCAAGGATGTAGAGTTTCTTGACGTAAGGGAGAGGAGCGGGATGCGTGTCTATAACCGTTCGCTGGCCTTCCTGTTGTGCAAAGCCGCAAAGGACATCTTTCCTGCAGGAAGAATATTCATTGAGCATCCAATATCACACGGATATTTCTGCTACCTCAAAAAGGGGGACAAAAGTGCTGTAACAAAGGATGACATAGAGAGAATAAAGTCAAGAATGCAGGAGATAGTTGAGCAGGACCTTCCATTCAAGAGAGTTGAAGTTCCAATGGAGGAGGCTATAAGACTATTCCATGAAAGAGGCTCGGAAGACAAGGTTAAACTGCTTCAGACAAGCGGCCAGGTATTCCTCGACTACTATACTCTTGGTGATACTCCTGACTACTATTATGGAAGACTTGTTCCATCGGCATCATACCTTAATGTCTGGGACCTGCAACCATATCATAATGGAATGTTGCTCGTAGGTCCAAGCAGAACAGAGCCTGATGAAGTTGCTCCAATAATTGAACAGCCAAAGACATTCGAAGTATTCAGGGAGAACCTCAGATGGAATTCAATAATGGGTCTGGCAAACGTAGGCGATGTGAATCATGCTGTGCAGAATGGAAGTGCAAGTGAGCTGATTCAGGTTGCAGAGGCTCTTCAAGAGAAGAAAATTGTGCAGATTGCTGAAGAAATAGAGAGGCGCTACAGAGGTGAAAAGCCAGTAAAGATTGTTCTCATTACCGGACCTTCAAGCAGTGGAAAAACAACTTTCTGCAAAAGAATAAGTGTCCAACTCAAAGCTTGCGGACTCAGGCCTGTAAGCATCTGTACAGATGATTACTTTGTAGACAGGGAGAAGACTCCGCTTCTTCCAGATGGAAAATATGACTTCGATAATTTCGAGACCGTAGATCACCGCATGCTTGAACAGGATGTCCTCAAAATTCTCAATGGAGAGGAGGTGTCAGTTCCAGAATTCAACTTTGTAACAGGGAAAAGAGAGTACAACGGCAAGAAGATCAGACTAAAAAAGAATACTGTTCTGCTTATTGAAGGAATTCACGCGCTCAATCCACAGCTTATTCCATCTGTTGATGAATCAAATCTTTTCAAGGTATTCATCTCAACGCTTTCAAGTATTAATCTCGACAACCATAATTGGATTCCTACATCAGACAACCGCCTGCTGCGTAGAATTGTAAGGGATTACAAGTGTGGTGCATTCACACCTCTTCAAACCATTAGCCAGTGGCCAAGTGTAAGGGAGTGCGAGGAGAAGTGGATCTATCCATATCAGGAGAGAGCTGACATTATGTTCAACTCAGCATATCTCATAGAGTTTGCAGTACTGAGAAGCCATGCTGAACCTATTCTGGCAAGTGTTCCAAAGAACTGTCCTGAATATTCCGAGGCACACAGGCTACTGAAGTTCATACATTACTTCATACCTGTTTCTGACAAGGAGGTTCCTCCAACATCACTGCTCCGCGCATTCCTTGGCGGATCAAGTTTCAAATACTAAAGAGAAACTATAGAAAAATTATTCATATATGCTGATTGACAAAATATTACAGATTTTCGTTACAAAAGAGACAACATTCTTTCCGCTCTATTTGCAGAGTGCCGAGAATATTTTAAAAGCATCATCACTGCTCGTTGAAATAACAAAGAGTGAGGATCACGAGGAGAGAAGAATCCTTAGCCGCAGAATTAAGGAGTGTGAGACAACTGGAGATAAGATTACAGATACAATAATTGACAAACTTCTCGATGCTTTTGTAACTCCTTTTGACCGCGATGACGTGCATATGCTTGCAGAGGATATGGACACATTGCTGGATATGATAAGGGATACAGGAAAGAAGTTCGCCATTTACCAGCCAAAGAGCACAAGCAATAACCTTACTCTAATTGCCCAGTATGTTGAAGCCGATGCAAAAATTCTGGTTGACATAATGAAGAACCTTGACAAAATGAGAGATCAGGCAAAATGGTTCGATGACAAATGCGACGAAATAAAGGAGAACGAGCATATCTGTGATGACATATACGAGAGATATATGTCAAATCTCTTTGAAAATGAGACAGACGCAATAGAACTCGTCAGAAAGAAGAATATTCTCCAAGCTCTTGAAGATACATCCGATGCAGCCAAGCATCTCAGCGGTTCAATCAGGAGCATTGTTGTAAAAATGGGTTGATTGAATGGTTACAATAGTTTTAATAACCGTAATAATTGCGCTTCTGTTCAACTTCACCAACGGTATGAACGATGCAGCAAACTGTATTGCCACTGTTGTAGCCACAAAAGCACTCTCACCGATTCAGGCAGTGTTATGGGCTGCTATTTTCACATTCAGTGCACTGTTTGTATTTGACATGACAGTTGCAGCAACAATGGGAAGCGGAATAGTTGATGCTACAAAAATTGACATGTATGTAATTCTGGCTGCCCTGCTTGGCTCCGTTGCCTGGATTTTCATTTGTACCAAATTAGGACTCCCTATTTCAGCATCACATGCACTCATAGGAGGCCTTATTGGACCTGTATGGTTCCAGTATGGAGTGGATTTCCTTCACGGAAACGGAATATTCATTATTATAGCATTCATTGTAATATCACCGCTTCTTGGAATGATCATGGGCTTTTTCCTCAACTGCCTATTCATGCTAATATTCAAGCACAGCAAGGTAAGAAAGACAGATAAGATGTTCAAAAGGCTGCAGTTGTTATCTTCTGCAATGTTCTCTCTTGGATATGGCGGAAATGACGGACAGAAGACAATGGGTGTCATAGCAATTCTTCTTGCAACAGCTTTTACATCATCTCCAGACAACGGAATAATCAATTTCCTCTTTGGAAATGAAGCCGTTTCGTCCGGAGCATACAATGCAGATGGAACAATGGTACAGGGAGCGTTATTTTTTGTACCTTCGTGGTTAAAATATACATGCTACGGACTCATATCGCTTGGAACAGTTACCGGAGGATGGAGGGTTATAAGAACATTGGGCGATGGACTTTCCAAAATTTACCCTGTTCAAGGCTTCTGCTCTGAGATATCCGGTGCATTCACGCTCATAATGACAGCAGTTCTTGGAATACCTGTAAGTACCACGCATACCGTCACAGGCTCAATAATTGGAACCGGCCTCACCAGAGGAGTCAAAAGAGTAAAATGGATAACCGCCAAGAATATAGTATGGGCATGGGTACTGACAATTCCGGCTGTAATAGTTGTTTCCGGTATAATCTATAAACTAATGATTTTACTCGGAGCACCGATTATAAAATAATTGAATAAATGGAGTTCAGGGATTTAAAGAAACAATACGGCATTCTTAAGAATGAAATAGATGCAGCCATGGTTGAAGTGGCGGCATCAGGAGCCTATATAAACGGAGCTTCAGTCAAGAACCTTGAAGAAGAACTTGCTGACTATGTTGGTGTTAAACACTGCATCAGTTGCGCAAACGGTACAGACGCCCTAACAATTGCCCTTAAAATATGGGAAGTGGGTGAGAATGATGCAGTATTCGTTCCCGATTTCACATTCTTTGCCTCTGCTGAAACCATTGCCGCTGAAGGAGCAACACCTGTCTTTGTTGATGTTGACACTCGCACTTTCAATATATCTTCGGAAGACTTGAAGCGCAAAATTGAGGCTGTTCGCAGTGAAGGCCGTCTGAAACCAAAAGCAGTTGTGGCCGTTGACCTCTTTGGCCTTCCGGCTGATTACGCCCCACTCAGGGCGATAGCTGAAGAGAACAATCTCCTTCTGCTTGAAGATGGAGCCCAAGGATTCGGCGGATCAATTTGTGGAAAAAAAGCCTGCAGCTTCGGAGACATTGCAACCACCTCATTCTTCCCGGCCAAACCACTTGGATGCTATGGAGATGGAGGTGCAATATTTACCAACAACGACAATTGGGCCGCACTTGCAAACTCATACAAAGTGCATGGCAAAGGAAGCAACAAATATGACAATGTGAGAATTGGTCTCAACTCAAGACTTGATACCATTCAGGCAGCCATACTTCAGGTAAAGTTCAAGGCATTTGTAAAGAATGAACTTGAGGATGTAAACAGAGCAGCGAAGATCTATTCGGATCTTCTGGGGAAATGTGCTCTTGATTCTGAAATCAAACTTCCATATATTCCTGAAGGATTCACATCAAGCTGGGCACAGTACACAATAACTCTTAAAACAAGGGAGAAGAGGGATTCCCTTCAGACATTCCTGAAAGAAAGAGGTATTCCATCAATGGTATATTACCCAATTCCAATGCATTTGCAGAGTGCTTTCAAAAAAGTAAAATCATTTGGAGAGTGCCCGGTTGCCATAGAGCACTGCAACACTGTATTGTCACTTCCAATTCACCCATATATATTGGAAGAGGAGATTTCAACAGTTGTTGAGAGTATAAAAGAGTATTTTAAAAATTAACATATGTATAATTTCGCGCTTATTGGTGCAGCAGGATACATAGCACCCAGGCATATTAAAGCAATTGCAGATACAGGAAACAACTTAATGGTGGCCTATGACAAATTCGACAGTGTAGGACGTCTCGACAGTTCTTTCCCAAATTGCAGATTCTATGTTGAAAATGAACAATTCGACCGCTTCTGCTCAAAACAGATGAGAAATGAGAATCCTCTTCATTGGCTCAGCATATGCACACCGAACTATACTCATGATGCATTCATAAGGTATGGTTTGAGACTTGGAGTAAATGTAATTTGCGAAAAGCCATTGGTTCTCAACCCATATAATATTGACAATCTGGTTGAGCTTGAAAAGGAGACAGGAAAAAATGCATATACAATTCTTCAACTCAGACTTCACGACTCCATTGTTGCTCTCAAGAAAAAGGTGGAACAGGGACCGGCAGACAAAGTGTATGATGTTGAACTTACATATATAACATCCAGAGGAAACTGGTACTATACTTCATGGAAAGGTGATGTTCACAAGAGCGGAGGAGTTGCAACAAATATTGGTGTACACTTCTATGATATGCTCCAGTGGATATTCGGTCCGGTAAAGAAGAACATTGTACATGTAATGAGCTTTGACCGTGTTGCCGGATATCTGGAACTTGAAAAGGCCAGGGTACGCTATTTCCTGAGCATTAACGCTGACTGCCTCCCTGAAAATGCTGTTCAAGGAGAAAAAAGAACATACAGAACCTTGAATATTGACGGAGATGAGTTTGAGTTCAGTGCAGGTTTCACAGAGCTTCATACCAAAAGCTATGAAAACATACTCAAAGGTGAAGGGTTCAGAATCAGCGAGGCACGCAACTGCATTGAGATTGTCAGTGAGATCAGGCGCTCAACACCAATAGGTCTGAAGGGTGATTATCACCCACTTGCAAGACTTCCTCTTGCAAAACATCCATTCGGTTGGGATGATGTAATAAAATAACAGCAAGGCTGGCACAAGTGCCGGCCTTCTTTTTATTTGAATGATTTCAGTTCGTTGTAAACCCTGTGAACCGGTAATCCCATTACATTGAAGTAGGAACCTTCAACTGAACTTATTCCTGCAAGGCCTATCCACTCCTGAATACCGTATGCACCAGCCTTGTCGTAAGGTTTGTATCTGTTTACATAATACTCTATTTCCTGTGGTGAGAAGGAGCAGAATGTAACATACGTGATGTCAGTAAAGGATACTGTGCGAGTGTTGCTTCTTATGCAGACTCCGGTAGCCACAATGTGCCTATTTCCAGAGAGTGCGGATATCATCTCAACAGCCTCTGAATGATCCCTGGGTTTTCCCATAATTGAGCCGTTGAGAAGAACCATTGTATCGGCAGTGACGAGAATCTCATCATCTTGAAGAGGCCTGTGAAAATGTTCCGATTTTCCTTTGGCAATATACTCCGGAACGAGTATATGCTCCATATCGGCAGGGTAGGTCTCATCGAAATTACTTTGTGAGTCAACGGTGAACTCAATGTCCAGACCTGCCAGAAGTTCCCTTCTTCGTGGAGATTTACTTCCAAGGATGATCTTTTGCAAGCCCATAACCACCTTTAATTCCATCGTAATCTTCCGAATCAAATATGAACTTGCCCTGATTCTTGAGAACAAACTCAACGATGTTCCTGATACATCCTCTGCCTCCGTTATTTGGAGAGACATAGTGGCATACCTCCTTAACCTCCTCTATTGCATCTGCCGGACATGCCGCAAATCCGCAACTCTTCAAAATGGAGATATCAGGCAGGTCATCACCTACATAACATACCTCCTCAGGCTGGAAACCGTATTTCTCACAGAATTTGAAGAAATCAGGAAGTTTGTTACGGCTGCCCATATAAATATCTTCAGTAGGGATTCCAAGAGTATTGCATCTGTGTATTACAGATTTTGAAACACCGCCTGTAATTATTGCCTGTTTGAAACCGTTCAAATAGGCTACTCTGGCACCCATACCATCTTTGGCGTTGAATACTCGCAGAAGGTCACCATCTGGCAATGCCAGAAGTGAACCATCTGTGAAAACACCATCTATGTCATACGCAAAAGCCTTTATTTTAAGGGCTCTCTCTCTTAATTCATTAGCATCCAACATCTTGTTCGCATTTTGATGAATAATTCCTCTCAATTGAAGAGACATTCTCCTCTGTAAAATTCATAATGAAAAGAGAATGGGAAGCATTAGAAGCAAGTGCCTGAGCAGTAAAGAGCTCGGCTGAGGCTTTCATATCACTGTTTCTCTGTGCCTCTTTAATGAGCAGATGTGAGAGAATAAGGTTACCTGCCATCTCTACAAGTGCTCTTGAATGGTAATCAATAAATGATTTGCTCTTTGAATTGCAGAAATCAACTATTCTGTCAAGTTCACATATTCCATCTGACAATTTACCAGCCAATGTGCTAAACTGCCCCATTGAACAATCACTGTTATACTCCTTAAGAAGTTGTGAATAGGCGCCGCTTGTTACATACCTTATTGCAGCAACAACCTGCAGCTGTGATGTACCCTCGTATATTGAGGTGATTCTTGCATCACGATATAGCCTTTCAACCTGATACTCCTTCATATAACCGCTTCCGCCGTGAATCTGAATGGCATCGTATGTATCCCTGTTGCAATACTCGCTTGAGAAGAGCTTGAGAATAGGGGTGAGCATATCTGCATTTCTGCTGTAGAGTTTGTATTCACCTCTCTGCTGCGGTGAAAGCTTCTCTTTTGCCATTATTGAAGCGTATGCCTTTGTAAGGTCAACAAAACGTCCTGTTTCATAAAGAACAGCCCTTGAAGCCTGAAGTCTTGCTTTCATGTTTGAAAGCATCTGATATACGGCTGGGAACTCTATAATAGGGTGGCCGAACTGTTCTCTCTCCTGGGCATATTTAAATGCAGCCCTGTAGGCAGCCTCAGAAATTCCCACACTCTGTGCGCCGATTCCAAGACGGGCGCTGTTCATCAAGGACATAACATATTTTATAAGGCCAAGCCTTCTCTCTCCAACTATTTTAGCCGGAGCATCCTTGAAAGCCAATTCGCAGGTAGGGGAGCCCTTTATACCCATCTTGTTCTCCACTCTTCGAACGGTTACTCCGCCCCAGGCCCTGTCGTGAACAAAATAGGAGAGGCCTCTTCCATCTTTTGTACCCTCCTCTGAACGGGCAAGCACAAGTTTGATGTCGGCACATCCGTTTGTAATGAACCTCTTCACACCATTGAGAAGCCACATTCCTTTCTCTTCACTCCAAGTTGCCTTGAGGGTGGCTGACTGCAAGTCGCTGCCTGCATCGGGCTCGGTGAGGTCCATTGAACAACTTGCACCTTTGAATATACGTGGAAGGAATTCATCCTTTATATCCTGACTTCCGAATTCGTTAATTGTTTCAGCGCAATCTTGAAGGCCCCATATATTGGAGAAACTGGCATCAGCCCTGGCTGTAAGTTCAGCCGCCATGATATATGGAACAATGCTGAAGTTCAAACCGCCATATTCACGTGGAAGAGACATGCCGTACATACCAGCCTTTATTAGAACATCCTGGTTTTCGACTGTTCCTGGCGCGTATGTTACTTTTCCATTTGAGCATTTTACTCCAGTCTCATCAACCTGAGCGGCATTTGCGTCAAGAACATCTGCGCAAATCTCACCGAACACCTCCATTACCCTGTGGTAAGAGTCTATTGCATCCGCAGCATCCTTGGGAGCATAATCATACTTTCCAAAATCAGAGAATCCCTGCTCCTTCAGGCAGACAATCTTCTCCATTAATGGATGTGAGAATTGAAATTCAAGATCCGGGTTATCAGTATAAAAATTTGCCATAATTACTTGCTGTGCTTTTTATAATACTCAATGAGTTTTGGAACAACTATATTGAGATCTCCTACTATTGAGTAATCCGCAATTCTGTGAATAGGGGCAAGAGGGTCGGAGTTAATTGAGATAATCTTTGCAGAGCCATCCATTCCTGCTGTATGCTGTATCTGCCCAGAGATACCAACAGATATGAAGAGTTTAGGTCTTACAGTAACACCGGTCTGACCAATTTGCCTTGCGTTTTCGGCAAAGCCTGCATCAACCGCAGCACGGGATGCTCCAACCTCGCCTCCTAGAACCTTGGCAAGCTGATGAATGAGCTCGAAATTCTCCTTGCTGCCTACTCCGTATCCACCTGCAACAATAATTTGGGATGATTTGATGTCAATGCTCCTCTTCTCAACAACTCTATCAATAATTTTTACCGCTTCACATGTATCATCAAGAATTGAAGATGTGTCGATTCTGACTCTTTCTACATCAACAGCTTTGGAAAGCATCTCCTTCTTCATGACGCCCTCCCTAACGGTAGCCATCTGCGGCTTATGAAGCGGATTTACTATTGTGGCAATAATGTTGCCTCCGAAGGCCGGTCTGATCTGGTAGAGCAGATTGCTGTACGCATTTCCTTTAGGGTCAGTGTAATCTCCTATCTCCAGTTGGGTACAGTCGGCAGTAAGACCGCTTTTAAGAGCTGAGGATACGCGAGGCGCCAGGTCACGTCCAATGCAGGTTGCACCGAAAAGCACTATTTGAGGCCTCTCTGATTCAATTACAGAAACAAGGAGTTTGCTGTAGTGGAGAGTCCTGTAGAATTCAAGAGATTCGTGCTCCGCAAGGAAGAGTCTGTGCACGCCCCAATTGCCAAGAGTTCCGGCAAGTTCCCCAACAGACTTACCGGCCAGGAATGCCTCAACCTTACATTCGAGTTTGCCGGCCAGTTCACGTGCTTTGGTTATAAGTTCCAGAGAAACATCCGCAACCCTTCCCTCATCTGTTTCGCAAAATACGAGTATATTGTTCATTGTTATGCAATTGTATGGTCAGCAATAAGTTCTGTTATGAGATTCTCCAAAGAGGCATCATCGGGATTTACAACCTTTGATTCCTTTGCGGTGAATACTATGTTCTCAATGTTCCTGACCTTTGTTGGAGAACCTGCAGAACCATATCTGTTCAAATCTCCGCCTATGGTGTCAACACTCCACTTCTCAAATGCAGTGAAGTTCTTGTACCTCATTACACTGCGGGCATTGGCACTTCTCGGCCTTGCAGCAGAGGAGGTAACGGTTACAAGAGCAGGAAGTGATGATTCTACAATTTCGCTGCCTCTTTCAATGGCTCTCTTCACCCTAATTGTGCAATTGTCTGCAAGCGATATCTCAGTTGCATACGTGATTTGAGGTATTGAAAGTTCCTGGGCAATCTGTGGACCAACCTGCGCCGTATCACCATCAATGGCCTGACGTCCGGCCAGAACAAGGTCCGGCGAAAGTTTGCCTATTGCAGTGGCAAGGGCGTATGATGTTGCAAGTGTGTCAGCTCCTGCAAACCTGGAATCGGAGAGAAGAATTACATGGTCTGCTCCTCTGAAGAGGGAGTCCTTAAGAATCTGTGTTGCCCTCTCAGGTCCCATTGTGAGAACAATAACCTCACATCCATTGCTCTCCTTCAGACGTAGAGCCTGTTCAAGAGCATAGAGATCTTCAGGATTGAAAATGGCGTCAAGCGCAGCCCTGTTCACCGTTCCTTCGGGTGTCATTGCATCCTTGGTAACGGTTCTGGTATCAGGAACCTGCTTTGCCAATACTACTACTCTCATATAGTATCTGTAATATAAATTAGTAATGGGAAAGATGCTATGCTATTCCTTTTGGCCCTGCAAAAGGAATAGGAGGAATGTTGCCTGAAGCTGAATTCAGCTTGAGATCAATTGCTCCGAATTCACCCTCATACTTCTGAATGTTTTCAGACAGGGCCATAAGAAGTCTCTTCGCATTTTCAGGTGTCATTATTATGCGTTCTGTTACAAGAGCCTTTGGCATTGCCGGCAGCATCTTGGCAAAATCAACAACAAATTCACTTGGTGAGTGTGAAACAATTGCAAGGTTTGAATATGAGCCCTTTGCAACCTCAGCACTCAACTCTATGTTCATCTCTTTATTTTCTGGCATAGTTTTTATGATATTTATTTTGCAAATGTAATGAAAATGCGGAAAAGATAGGGCTTGAAGAATATCAATCAACTTACTATATTTGTATTCACATTTAAACGGGATTATATTATGAAAAAGATTTTGATGGCAGTTATGGTTGCCGTTTTGGGTTTAATGACGCTCTCTTCCTGCAGCAGCGACAATAAGTACGGAACACACAAGTTTCTCATTGTAACAAAGGTTAATGTAATAGATGCCACTGACAGAAATCTTATTGTTGCCAAAATAGCAGAGGATCCATATTTCTCAAGCCAGCCTACATACGAGGGCAAATTCTACGATTGTGTTGAACTGGCCATTCAGGAGTTCAAGCAGCATTGCAATGCTTTGGACGCTGATTTCATTGAGTCACATCTGAAAGATCCGAACAACGATTATGTAAGAATCAACCTATGGTCATGCGATCCTGCACAAAACTGGGTAGCTTGCGTTTTCAGATCAAGTTTCTGGAAATTTGACATGAATCCATCTGATGAAGAATAATTGTATTTAAAGATTAATTGGTTTAAAACTTATTTCAGATGACAAAAACACTGAGAAAATACATCAACGACAACGTATGGGCCAGGTGGGCTGCATTGATTCTGGTCTCTTCTCTCATGTTCTTCACATATATGTTTGAAGAGATACTATCTCCGTTGGAATCAATGGTTGAGATTGAAAAGGGGTGGAGTCCTGAAATTTATGGAACATACGCAGCAGGTGAATATATTTTCAATGTGCTTGGATTTCTTATTGTAGCCGGAATCATTCTTGACAAGTGGGGAGTACGTGTAACAGGAAGTGTATGCGGAGCGGTAATGGCGCTAGGCGGATTCATAAAGTGGTATGCCCTAAGCGACTACTTTACCGGTACAGCTTTGGAAAGCTGGCTCAACTCATGGTGGGTTGAAATGCCTGCTACTGCCAAGCTCTCAGCATTCGGTTTTCTTCTTTTCGGATGCGGAATAGAACTGGGAGGAACCAGTGTGCATAAGGCGGTTGCCAAATGGTTCAAAGGCAAGGAGATGGCACTTGCAATGGCGGTAAGATTCTCAATTACCAGAGTAAGCGTATTCCTGGTCTTCTCAATTGCGCCTTACATTGCCAACAAATATGGAAGCGTAACACCGGCAGTTGCTTTCTTTGCGCTTCTCAATGTTGTAGGCCTGCTTGGATACCTTATCTTCTGCGTAATGGATTACAAGTACGACAAGCAGTTGGGTGAAGATGCAACAGAGGAGAAAGAGGAACCGTTCAAGGCATCAGATACCCTTGCAATATTCAAGAGCAAGGTATTCTGGCTCATCTCCGGAATTACATTCTTCTACTTTGCCACAGCTCTTCCATTCCAGAAGTTTGCAACAAATATGCTTGAGAGCCAGTTGGGGCTTGCCAACGAAGTTGCAGCCAATATTTTCAGATGGTATCCTATGTTCGCAGCAATAATGACTCCTGTTTTCGGAATATTGCTTGACAAGAGAGGAAAAGGGGCATCAATGCTGATCTGGGGCTCTCTGCTGCTCTGCATCGATTGTCTCATTTTTGCATTTGTTCTTCCAGTATTGCCATCAAAAATTTTAGCATTCACAACAATTGCACTGCTTGGTGTATCGTTCTCAATGTTCGGAGCTGCAATTTGGCCATCGATTCCAGCAGTAATAGATGAAAAGGTTCTTGGAAGCGCATACTGTCTGGTATATTGGGTTCAGAATGTAGGACTCTGCATCTTCCCTGTTATAATAGGGTGGGTGCTTGAAGCTGCGAATCCTGGTGTAGCCGAGGCCATTCAGAGCGGAGATACAGCTGCCAACTACAACTACACAATGCCAATGGTGGTGTTTGCTCTCTGCGGGCTGTTTGCTGCTGCAATTGGATATTTCCTTCTTGCAGAAGACCGCAAAAAACAGTATGGTCTGCAACTGCCTAACATTAAGAGTTAAAAATTACTCTTACGTTAATATAAAGTCAATTTACTATGAATCAATACTATATTGACGCATTTACAGGCCCTGCTGCCACTGGCAACAGGGCTTGTGTCATAGAATTGGAGGAGTGGCTTCCAACGGAAAAAATGCTAGAACTGGCAAAGCGCAACGGACTCCCCGAAACTGCCTTTTTCGTAAAACAGGAAGGAGATGATCAGTACGTACTCAAATGGTTTACTCCAGACATTGAAATGGACCTGTGCGGCCACGCAACTCTTGCTACCGGATATGCCATTTCCAGTTTGATTTATCCAAAGCTTAACAACAGTATCTCATCAGGCGAGAGTTTCAGTAGTAATTCAAATAGAAGTAACTGCATTAAACGGGTGCTGAAATTTGATACAAACAGCGGTGAAGTTGCAGTGGAGGTTGCGCCTGACGGGAGACTCACACTTGATTTTCCTTCAAGGATGCCTGAGCCAGCCAAGTTGCCTGAAAATATTCTTAATGCACTGAACTTCAAACCACTTGAAGTTTATAAAGCAAGGGATTACGTTCTGGTATATAATAGTGCTGAAGAGATAGAAAATATGGAGATTGACCGCACAGAGTTTGATCTGATTAACATGGATCCGGGAGGAGTTATTGTAACTGCACCCGCATCTGGAAGCAGGTTCAAGGATTGTGATTTTGTCTCAAGATTCTTCACTCCTCAGGCTACCATTCTTGAGGACCCTGTTACCGGCTCAGCTCACTGTTCCCTCATACCATTCTGGGCAAAACGGCTGGGTAAAAACGAATTGACTGCACGCCAGCTATCAAAAACAGGAGGTATCTTATACTGCAAAGATCAAGGAGAAAGGGTAAGAATTTCCGGCTATGCTACAGAGGTGAAATAATTGAATATTTGCGTTTGAGTACTATATATTGTATTTTTGCAGATTGCAGCAAATAGCTGTAGTCTGCATTATTTTTTTTGGAAATCAATGCAGTTTATAAATAAAAAACAGTTCAAGAAAAGCAAATAATTCAGAAATATGGAGATTCCAGCAAAGTACAGCCCCGTTGACGTTGAGGATAAATGGTACGAATATTGGGTTGAAAAGAAATTCTTTCATTCAGAGCCGGACGGCAGAATACCTTACACAATTGTAATTCCGCCGCCAAACGTCACCGGAGTACTTCATATGGGCCATATGCTCAACAATACCATTCAAGATGCTCTTATCAGGAGGGCAAGAATGACCGGTAAGAACGCATGCTGGGTTCCGGGAACCGACCACGCTTCTATTGCAACCGAGGCAAAGGTTGTGAACAAACTTGCACAGATGGGCATCAAGAAGCGCGATCTCACTCGCGAGCAGTTCCTCAAGTATGCTTGGGAGTGGAAGGAGGAGCACGGAGGAATGATTCTCAAACAGCTCCGCAAACTTGGTGCAAGCTGCGATTGGGACCGTACAGCCTTCACAATGGATGAAATAAGAAGCGAATCTGTTCTCAAAGTGTTTGTTGACCTATACGAGAAGGGACTGATATACAGAGGGCTGAGAATGGTTAACTGGGATCCGAAAGCGCAGACGGTACTCTCAACTGAGGAGGTTGTATACAAGAACGAGAAATCAAAACTCTACTATTTGCGTTATTATGTAGCTGATTCAAAAGAGAATCCAGTAGTACCAACAGGTATTGAAGGAGAAGTTCTGCATAAGGATGCAAAGGGATATTATGCAGTTGTTGCTACAACCCGTCCCGAGACAATTATGGGTGATACCGCAATGTGTATCAATCCAAAGGATCCAAAGAACCAGTGGCTGAAAGGACACAAGGTAATTGTTCCTCTCGTTGGCAGAGTAATACCTGTTATTGAGGACCGTTATGTAGATGTTGAGTTCGGTACAGGATGCTTGAAGGTTACACCGGCACACGATGTAAACGACTATGCACTTGGAAAGACACATAATCTTGAAACAATTGACATCTTCAATGCAGACGGTACTCTCTCTGAGGCAGCAGGCCTCTATATAGGCAAAGATCGAATGGTTGTAAGAAAGGAGATTGCCGCAGATCTTCAGAGTGCAGACCTTATGGAGAAGATAGAGGATTACGAGAACAAGGTCGGTTACTCTGAAAGGAATCCAGACACCGCTGTTGAGCCAAGGCTCTGCAAGCAATGGTTCCTCAAGATGCAGCACTTTGCAGACATAGCACTTCCACCTGTAATGGAGGGTGAAATAAAATTCTATCCAAACAAGTATGTGAACACATACCGTAACTGGTTGGAGAATATTCAGGACTGGTGCATAAGCCGTCAGCTCTGGTGGGGCCACAGAATTCCAGCATACTTCCTGCCTGTTGCAGATGGAGAGGAGGAGCAGTTCGTAGTTGCAATAAATGAAGAGGAGGCTCTGGCAAAGGCAAGAAAAATCAAGGGCTTCGAGAGTGTCAAGGCAGAGGAGCTCATGCATGATGAGGATGCTCTTGATACATGGTTCTCAAGCTGGTTGTGGCCTGTAAGCCTCTTTGAAGGAATAACAAAGCCGGGCAACAAGGAAATAGAGTATTATTACCCTACCTGCGACCTTGTTACCGGACCTGATATCATCTTCTTCTGGGTTGCAAGAATGATTATGGCCGGTGAAGAGTATATGAAGAAGATTCCATTCGGAAACGTATATTTTACAGGTATTGTAAGGGACAAGCTGGGCAGGAAGATGAGCAAGCAGCTTGGCAACTCACCTGACCCAATAAAACTTATTGAACAGTATGGCGCGGATGGTGTACGTCTTGGAATTCTTCTCTGTACGTCAGCCGGAAACGACATTCTCTTTGATGAGAGCCAGGTGGAGCAGGGAAGGAACTTTGCAAACAAGATTTGGAATGCATACAGGCTTGTGAAGGGATGGGAGAGCGGTGATGAGGTAGCACAGCCTGAGCATAGCGCACTGGCTGTAAAGTGGTTCGATGCAATGCTCAACAAAACACTTGAGCAGATGAACGACTGCTTTGAAAAGTTCCGTCTAAACGATGCGGTAATGCAGATTTACAAACTCTTCTGGGATGATTTCTGCGCAATGTATCTTGAGATTGTAAAACCTGGATTCGGAGCGAAGATAGATACAGCAACATACAAAGCCACTCTTGCCTTCTTTGACACACTTCTCAAGCTTCTTCATCCGTTCATGCCATTCATAACAGAGGAGCTCTGGCAGAATCTTGAGGAGAGAAAGGATGGAGAGACAATAATGCTTCAGCAGATTCCTAAGCCAAAGAGCTACCAGGAGAATATGCTTGACCAGTTCACCATTGCCTCAGAGGTAATTATGAACATAAGGAATATAAGGCAGAGCAAGAACATCTCTCCAAAGGAGAGTCTCAAACTCTTTGCAAAGGGATTCAGCGGCAATGAATTCGCTGCAGTAATAAAGAGGCTTGCAAATATTTCCGATCTTGAGAATGTTGAGAATTTCGGCGAGATAAACGGACAGACATTCCTTGTTGGAACAATGGAGTTCTATGTTCCGCTTGATGGCTTCATCAACGTTGAACAGGAGGTTGCCAAGATAAACGAGGAGATTGCCTACTTTACAAAATTCCTTGCAAGCGTAAGGGCAAAACTCTCAAATGAGAAGTTTGTATCAAAGGCTCCTGCAAATGTTGTGGAGGTTGAGAAGAAAAAGGAGAGTGATGCTCTTACAAAATTGGAAACCCTGAACGCCAGACTAGCTGCGTTGAAAAAGTAATTAGAAACTAATAACAAGAATATTATGACTACATTTCTGTTTTTGGGAAACCTTGGAATGGGTGAAATCATTGTAATTGCTCTTATTGTACTGCTTCTGTTTGGAGGAAAAAAGATTCCTGAGCTGATGAAGGGAATTGGCAAGGGCGTCAAAAGTTTCAAAGATGGCGTAAAGGGTATTGAAGAGGATATCAACAATCCGAACTCAAACTACAACAAGGACGAGAAGAGCTCCAACTACAACAAAGAGGAGAAATAATAACGTTTGATTCCACAGGCAAGAAAAACGTTTTTTGCAGTTGGAGAAATAGCATCAAATGTCACAGGAGGAGAAACAGATGACCTTCTGGGAGCATCTTGACGAGTTGCGCAAGGTGATTTTCAGAAGTGCAATTGCACTGGTTATTGTTATGGCCGGAATATTCACTCTAAAGGAGTGGGTATTCGATTATGTCATACTTGCACCAGCCAGTGATTCATTTCCTCTATACCGGGTAATGGATAAGATCCTCGGACTAATAGGGCTGCCGCTTCTGGATGAATTCCATCTGAATATCATTAATATAGATATGGCGGCGCAGTTCTTCATCCATATCTCAACTTCATTCTACCTTGCCCTTGTGCTTACAATGCCATATATCTTCTTCCAATTGTGGTCATTTGTAAAACCAGCGCTTTATGAGAATGAAAAAAAGGCTGTAACAAGTGCATTCTCGTTTGCCGGCATATTGTTCTATGTTGGAATACTTGTTGGCTACTATCTCATATTCCCATTGACAATAAGATTCCTTGGAACGTATCAGGTCAGTGAGAGCGTTGCCAACACCATATCTCTGCAGTCATACATCAATATGTTCGTATGGCTCATTCTTGTCATAGGTATTGTATTTGAGATGCCTTCTCTGGCAGCTATTCTGAGCAGGCTGGGAATCCTTTCCAAAGAGTTCCTCAGAAAATACAGGAAACATGCATTTGTAGCATTGATTATTCTTGCAGCAATAATAACACCTTCAGGTGACCCATTCACACTTATGGCTGTAGGATTGCCTCTGTATGCACTGTATGAACTGAGCATCATTGTATGCAAGAGCTCCAAAAGTGAGGATGATTGATTTGATTATTGGGCTTTGACGGATGATTTCAGTTAACAATCTTACAGTAAGTTTCGGTGGTTTTGACCTCTTCAAGGATGTCAATTTCCATATCAATGACACGGACCGTATAGGACTTGTTGGCAAAAACGGAGCAGGTAAGTCAACCATGCTCAAGATAATAGTAGGAATCAACCATCCAACTGAAGGTACGGTTACACTCCCATCGGGTACAAGAATAGGTTATCTTCCACAGCAAATGGAGCATGCCAAGGACAAGAGTGTATTTGATGAGACTCTTACGGCATTCTCCGAACTTTTTGAACTTCACGCCAAAATAGAGAAGATTTCCACCGAACTCGCCACAAGAACAGACTACGAGAGCAATGCATACAACAAGCTCATTGTAAAACTGAACGAGTACAATGAACTGGTCTCAATAGAGGAGAGTGAACCGGTTGAATCACAGGTTGAACGCGTTCTACTGGGCCTTGGTTTCAAGAAGGAGGATTTTGCCAGACCTACCAGGGAGTTCTCCCAGGGATGGAACATGCGAATTGAACTTGCAAAGGTTCTTTTGAGAAAGCCATCGGTAATTCTCCTTGACGAGCCAACAAACCATCTTGACATTGAATCCATTGAGTGGTTTGAAGATTACTTGAGAGATTTCAAGGGAAGCATCATACTGATTTCACACGACCGCAAGTTCCTCGACAACATAACCAACCGCACTGTTGAAATAATGTGCGGCAAGATATACGACTACAAGGTATCATATTCAAAGTATAAGATTCTCCGCGCCGAGAGGATGACCCAGCAGAGGGCGGCCTTTGAAAACCAGCAGAGAATGATTGATAAGACCGAGGAGTTCATAGAGCGCTTCAGATACAAGGCAACCAAGAGCAATCAGGTTCAGAGCCGCATAAAAGCGCTTGAGAAGGTGGAGAGAATAGAGATTGACCAGGAGGATCTTTCACGCCTGGCAATAAAGTTCCCGCCTGCCCCACGAAGCGGCCAGGTTGTATTCAAGGCTGTTGATGCTGAAATAGGTTACCCCGGAAAGGTGATTCTTCCAGCTGCCAATATGGTTATTGAAAGAGGGGAGAAGGTGGCATTTGTTGGAAGAAACGGAGAGGGAAAGACCACAATGATGAGGGTGCTCTGCAAAGAGCTCTTCCCAAGTAGCGGGGAGGCAACTGTAGGTTTCAATGTTGATTTAGGATATTACGCTCAGAATCAGGAAGATATTCTTAACAAACAAGATACCGTCTTTGATACTTTAGACAGAATTGCAGTAGGTGACATACGCACCAAACTGCGTGACATTCTTGCTGCATTCCTCTTCAAGGGAGAGGATATTGACAAAAAGGTTGCCGTGCTCAGCGGTGGCGAGAGGGCAAGACTTGCAATGGCCAAACTGATGCTGCGCCCACATAATGTGCTTGCACTCGATGAGCCTACAAACCACATGGACCTGCTCTCAAAGGATATAATAAAGCAGGCTCTCCAGGCATACGACGGTACTCTTGTAATAGTATCGCACGACCGTGACTTCCTCGATGGGCTCGTTGACAAAGTATATGAGTTCAAGGATGGCAATGTCAAGGAGCATCTTGGCGGAATCAATGACTTCTTGGAAAAGAAGAGGCTCTCGAACATGCAGGAGCTGGAAAGGCATGCGCCAAAAAGGGAAAATGATGCACAAGTCAACGCCGTTAAAGGTGGTACAAGTGTAGCAAAAAGCGGAAGTGCAGCCGTGAAATCCGAGCCCAAACTCACGTTCCAGCAGCAGAAGGAGCTGGCAAGAGTTGAGAACAAGAAGAAACAACGCATAGCAAAACTTGAAGAGGAAATAGCCCAACTTGAAGAGCAGATGGCTGCAATAGAGAAGGAGCTCTCAACCGACAACAAGCCCGAGAACCTGATGAAACTCTCTTGCGAATATGAGGAACTCAAGGGCAAGCTCGACCGCAAGATGGATGAATGGAGTTCCCTCGCCTAGGTTATTGGTTAACAGTACAATTACATCATAAATCGGATATGGAAAATCAGGAGAAAGTCAACTACATTTATGGAATGCATCCGGTAATGGAGGCATTGAATGCAGGGAAGAGAATTGAGAAGGTGTTTCTCAAGAGCGGTCTTGAAGGAGAGACCTTCAGGGAACTTCTCACAATGCTTCAGGAGAGGGATGTTCCATTCCAGTTTGTACCCGTTCAGCGACTCGACAGAGTTACCAAAGGAAGGCATCAGGGCATAATAGCTCAGCTGCCATCTGTTGAATATTCATCTCTGGAAGAGGCTGTTGACTACGCAACAAACAATGGAGGTCTGATTCTTCTGCTCGATGGAGTAAGTGATGTCCGTAACTTCGGAGCCATTGCCAGAAGCGCTGAATGTGCAGGTTTCAAGGCAATAATCCTTCCGGCAAAGGGAGGAGCATCAATAACACCTGATTCAATTAAGACATCGGCAGGAGCCCTGCTGAGAATAAATGTCTGCAAAGTTCCCAACCTCAAGACAGCCATATACTTTCTTAAAGAGAGGGAGTACCAGATTGTAAGTGCATCAGAAAAGGGAAAATCCTCAATATACGATATTGACTTCAAGCTTCCAACAGCCGTTATTATGGGTGATGAGCATAATGGCGTATCAGAAGGAGCGCTCAAACTCTCCGATTCAGTGGCAGCAATTCCAATGGCCGGCGGTATAGGAAGTTTGAATGTAAGTGTAGCTTCAGCTATAGTGATGTACGAGGCTGTACGTCAAAGACGCTAGATTATGCTTTTGCTTTTCTCTATAATTCTCAACATCATCTCCCTCAATATACGGGTTGGAGGCGCTCCTGACGGCGACAACAGCTGGGAAAAGAGGAAAAATGCAACTATCGCCCTGGTGGGGGAGGAGCAACCTGACCTCTTTACTCTACAGGAGGCAATGGATTTTCAGGTGGAGTTCATAGACAGCCTACTGGTCGGTTACAATGTCATTGGAAAGGGAAAGGACAGGGCAGGGGTAAAGTGCGAGCATATGACAATGTTCTACAAGGCCGATAGATTTGAATGCCTGGAGTGGGGGACCTTCTGGCTCAGCGATACACCTGATGCAGCCTCAATTGGATGGGATGGGGCGTATATGAGAAGTGCAACCTGGGCGCTTATGAGAGAAAAAGGGAGTGGGGAGCAGTTCTATATCGTAAACACCCATCTTGACCATATTGGTAAAACTGCCAGAATCAAAGGTGCGCAGACAATTGTAAATAGAATGAGGAAGATAAATACTGCAAATCTTCCACTTGTTGTAACTGGAGACTTCAACACAACCATTGAATCAGGAGAGCTGAAGATATTTTCAGATAATTTCAAGAATTCAAGAGAGAGTGCAAAGATCACAGATAATATCCTCTCATTCAACGCTTGGGGAGAGGGGATATCAAATCTTGACTTCATTTGGTATTCCGGATTCTCAGAGTGTCTTGAGTTCAAGACAATTACAAGAAAATTTCTTGGAATCCCATATATTTCAGACCATTGGCCTATAAGGGCGGTCCTTCAGACTACTTTCTAAAGAGAGCAAGAACTATTGCCGTAGCAGTTGCCACGTTGAGTGATTCGCTCGTATTGGCATCAGCCGGGTAGGGAGGTATAAGAACCTTTTCTGTTATAAGGCTTCTAAGAGAATCACTGATTCCATTTGACTCATTTCCCATTACAATAAGACCTTTCCTTGGTTTTGACTCAATTTTACTGTATATATTCTCGCCATTGAGGAGTGTACCCCAAACAGGAAGAGAATATGATAAGAACATTGAAGCAATCTCATTCAAATCACAGTATATGACACGCTTTCTGAAAATGGCGCCCATAGTTGCCTGAATGGTCTTTGGGTTGTAGAGTTCAACTGTTCCCTCCTGTGCAAAAATGTAATCAATACCGAACCAATCGGCAAGACGTATTATGGTGCCCATATTGCCCGGATCTGAAATGCAGTCGAGTCCTAGAGAGAGAAAATCATGTTTGATTGAACCATCCTTAACCAACTGTTCAATTGAATCACTGCCTGGCTGCTCAGGTTTTTCAACTACGGCAAGAACAGGAGAGGGGGATGAAAACTGGGATATTCTGCCCATACAGATCTCTCCTATTTCATCTATTCTGTAAACATCCTTCACTTTGAAGGCAGAATCAAGCGCTTCCCGCACAAGTTTCTCACCTTCAACTACAAAGAGAGAGTGTTCATCCCTGAACTTCTTCTGCTGGAGAGATTTGATGAACTTAATCTGGTTATTGCTCAACGATGCGCTCATATCTGATTCAAATATCGGAAACAAAAGTAAAAAGAGTGCTGATAATTGTCAATATAAATGAGTAATTTTGTGGATTAAGTTAACATGCAGATGCACAAAAAGAGAGACATTATAGCCAACCCTGTTACAGCAGCACTTGTTGTGATGCTCTCTCTTCTGTATGTACAGTGTTCTCCGGTGAAGTATGTTCCAGAGGATAAAACCATTCTCAGACAGAATACAATAGAGGTCACAAACAACACTCTTTATGACCCCAATACATTGTACCCTTATTTGAAGCAGAAGCCCAACAAAGGTTATACATTGGGAATGAATCCATCGCTGTATCTCTATTTCAAGAAGAACGGAAAAGGCAAGGGATGGGACAAGTTCGTTGACAAGTACTCTTCCGAGCCTGAATACTTCAGCAGCGAACTCCTTGAATCATCAATTTCAAATTTAAGCAGCCATCTCTCTTATGAAGGTTTCTACAACTCCGATATTGATGCTCAGGTTACCGAAAAAAGCAAATACAGTTACGTAAAGTATCTTGTAACTCTTGGAAAGAGGTATTCAATAGATTCAGTTTCATATCATCTTCCAGCAGGGACCATTGCCGACGATTTCTACAGGCTCTCACTAAATACAATAATAGAAAAGGGTGACACATTGAGCGAGAGCAACCTGGAAAATGTCACCTCATTGTATGCAAACGAACTGAGAAACAACGGATACTACTCAATATCCAAAAACCACTTCTCTTTCATAGCAGATTCACTCTCAAATAATTTCAAGACATCACTGGAGGTATATCTCAAGAATTTTACAAGAAATGAGAGTGACAAGAGTGGTGTTGTACACAAAAAATACTACTTCGACTCCATAAACGTAATTTTATTGAGAAATCCTGAAATAGATATTGCAGTGAAGGGTGATTCGGCAAAATACAACAGGGAGAATTATGACGGGATCAATCTCAATTATATGGGAAAGATTCTGCTCCGCAAGAGTGTTATTGCAAAGAATATGCTCTTCAGGGAGGGCGATCTCTATTCAGACGAAAAGGCATCCAGATCATACAGAAACTTCTCCAATCTGGGTCTGTTCTCAACAGTGAACATTAATCTGGAGGAGAGAGATTCATGCAAGGTGAAGTCCGATATATATCTTGCATCATCTGCACCTCAAGGATACAAACTGAATCTTCAGGCATCAACAAACTCTGACGGTCTTATAAGTATAAGTCCTGCCATATCATATTTCCACAAGAATATTTTTAGGGGTGCAGAGAAACTTACCGTTTCAGCCATGGGAGACTTTCAGTTCAAGGCAAACGAAGATGTACGCTCAACTGAATTCGGAACCAACGTATCCATTGATTTTCCAAGTTTTCTCTTCCTGCCCGCCAATTGGCAGAATGAACTGATTTATCCGAAGACTACTGTATCGCTTTCATACAACTATCAGAACAGACCTGAATATACAAGAAATATCATATCAGCATCGTACGGATACAACTGGTCGCAGAAGGAGAACCATTTCTCATTCATGGTAAATCCACTCAACGTAAGAATCACCAAGATTTACAACATGTCTGAAGAGTTCTATATGAAACTGAAGGATCCATTCCTTCTTGATTCATATCAGGACCACTTTGATCTTGGCCTTACATCAAGTTTTCTCTATACCACAAATCCGGCAGTGAATCCTCAGACAAGTTACTTCTATTTGAGATTTAACAACGATTTGAGCGGAAATGTGATGAGTCTCTTCAACAATGCATTTGATCAGGATATTTTTGGAAAAAGGTTGATATGGGGTTCACCATATTCACAATACTACAAGGGCGAGATTTCACTGGTCAATACAATAAGGTTTGGAGCAAACAGAAAACAACAGTTTGCAGCCAGATTCATTACAGGTGTTGGTGTAGGATATGGGAACTCCACAACTCTTCCTTTCGACAAGAGATTCTGGATAGGTGGAGCATACAGCCTTAGAGGATGGGCGGCACGAACGGTTGGACCTGGAGAGTCACAGAAGGACACAACATTCAAGATACCGAACCAGACAGGAGATATAAAACTGGAGATGAATGCAGAATACCGCTTCCCTATGTTCTGGGTATTTGAGGGAGCAGTTTTTGCAGATGCCGGTAACGTTTGGGAATGGGAAAAGAACTGTTTTGAAGAGGAAGTTGATATAAAAGCATTCAAATTCAACAGATTCTACAAACAGATAGCCCTGGACTGGGGTGTTGGCCTCAGGTTTGATTTGAAATTTGCAATACTCCGCCTTGATTTGGGCTTCAAGGTGTTCGACCCTGCAAGTCAGAAATGGCTTGGACCTGACGCATGGTTTGCTCACGGCAAGAATGCGCTGCAGTTCGGTATTGGATATCCATTCTAATATTTCTACTCAAAGAATATATTTCCAAAATACTTCGGAGTATGGAACCTTGGCTTTTCTGTAAGAACAGAACTCCAGCACACATAATGTGGAAAAGCAGATGAATCAGCACAATGGAAGAAATTCGCCCTTATTACCTTTCCCTTCATTAACGGAACAGAAATACCATAAAAGAGTTCAAGAGGAATAGCAACGGTCATTGAATATTCAAAGAGAGCGCCTTTGGAAACCTTTTCGCCAAATGGCTCATTCCCAAGAGAAGACTCTCTTCTCACAAGAGAAAGTTTATCCTTTCCAGCCCTGTTTCTTGGCAAACCAGGCAAACCATACTGAAGAATCCCTATTCCTATGCAGTTCAATTCAAGATTATAGTACTCTTCTCCAGGACCTGGCGTACAGAAAAATTCAAGACAGGTGTCAGTCCAAGGTTTTGCAACCACATCCTCTCCGTATACTGCCCTTATGCACTTCTCAGCAACACGATACTGTATATATAATTCGTGTGTTGTGTCAGAATATCCCACTCTGAAAGAGACAAAAGGAACATAGCCATTGTTCTTCATTGGCCATGGAGCGCAATCAATAGGGTAGTACCCTGCATCAACAGCATCAAATGCCTTAATAATCTCTTCATGCGAAGGTTTGTTGTTTTCAAAATAGAGTTCACGCGCCACAGCTGTAGGTTTTGTGGAATCGGGAACAACATTTGTAATTTGTGCCTGACCTGAAGTGGCCAAGCACAAAAAAGCAAATAACGATATAAAGAATCTGTTAATCATCAATCGTCGAATTTATACTTAACAAAGAGTTCTATTGCCTGATACTCAGCCATACCCAGCTTGTCATAAAGAATGGCGGTATTGTGGTTTCTCTCCTCTGCTCTCTGCCAGAACTCCCTTGGGTCTGAACCAGGGAAGAGAGGACGGTCCTTCTGAGACTGATGTTTGAAAATTGCCTCTCTCTTAATGGTAACCTCCTCCGGTGAGAGTGGAACGGCCATTTCAGCCTCAGCAACATCCCACTCCTGCCAAGCGCCTCTGTACATCCAAACTCTGCAATCCTTCATCCACTTATGGCCTTCAGCCCTGAGCTGGCGGCAAGCCTCAAGAATTGCCATGAAACATACTCTGTGCGTTCCATGAGGGTCAGACAGATCACCGGCAGCAAAAATCTGATGAGGCTTTACATCTGTAATAAGCTTCTTAACAATATCAATGTCGGCCTTTCCAAGAGGATTCTTCTTTACACCACCGGTCTCATAGAATGGAAGTTCAAGGAAGTGTACACGCTCCTCTGGAATACCAAGGTAACGGCAGGCAGCCCTTGCCTCACCTCTTCTAATAATTGTCTTGATTCTGCGTACATCCATTGGATCCGCTTCACCCGGATGCTTCTTCTTGAGTTCCTCCTTAACAACCTTATAGACATCCTCTGCCTTTGTAGAATCATAACCGTAAATCTCACAACTCTCTCTTATGAAGTCGAGGTATCTTACAACATCATGGTCAAATACGGCAATATTACCGGAAACCTGATATGCCATATGAAGCTCGTGGCCCTGAGAAGAGAGACGTGCAACAGTACCACCCATAGAAATTACATCATCATCAGGATGCGGAGAGAATACAATGACTCTCTTTGGGAATGGAGTTGCTCTCTCAGGCCTTGTTGAATCGTCTGCATTTGGTTTTCCACCAGGCCAACCGCTTATTGTATGCTGAAGGTCATTGAAAACCTTAATATTAATCTCACTTGCAAGACCTCTCTCTGTAATGAGGTCACTCATACCGTTGTCGTTGTAGTCACGGTCTGTAAGTTTGAGAATAGGCTTGTCAAGCTTCTTACAGAGCCAGAATATAGCCTTGCGTGTCATATAGTCTGTCCACTCGCACTTTCCAGTAAGCCAAGGTGTGTCAATTCTGGTAAGAGAAACTGAAGCAGCCTCGTCAATAAATACCTGAACATTCTTGTGTGACTGAAGATATGAAACCGGAACCTTGTCTGTTATCTCTCCCTCAACAAGTTTCTTTATGGTTGAAGCCTTTCCCTCTCCCCAAGCGAGAAAATAGATATCCTTTGCCTCAAGCAGAGTACCGATACCCATTGTAATTGCATGGTAAGGAACATATTCTGTTCCAAAGAAATCAGATGCTGCAGCAACCCTTGTTGTATAGTTGAGTGTAATTTGTCTTGTCCTTGAGTTGTAAGCGCTTCCAGGCTCATTCATTGCCATTCCTGTTGTAACAAGAATATCAATTCCGCCAGCTGCAGCAATTTCCTGTTCGTACTCCTTGCAATATTTGGCTGTATCATCCATCTTGTCTGACTTGATGCAATGGATATTCTTCTTAGGAATATCAACAAGATCGAAGATATACTCCTTGAAGAACCTGAAATGGCTCTGGAGCTCATTCTTGTCAAGAGGATAGTACTCATCCATGATGAAAATCTCAATATTTTTGAAGCTGAGTTCTCCACTCTTGTAAGCACTTACCATATCGTCATAAACCTGCACACATCCCGATGATGCAGCAAGTGCTAAAACAAGATTCTCACCTCTGGCCGCCTTGTCCTTGCTCTTGCTTATAATGTCGGCCACAATTATCTGGGAAGGTCTTGTCTGATCCTTGAAAATGGATACAGGCAACTTCTCATACCTTCTTGAAAAGTCTGATGAAAGGTTCATAATATATCTTTTAATCGTCTAAATAATCACTCTTACTGTTAATCCGTTCTACGGCAAAACGCTCTTACTATTCAACCACAGCCATGCGTACCCTCTTCAGAGTTGTAAGCAGCTGCTCAACCTTGCTAAGTCTGAGCATGTTGGCCCCATCTGACTTTGCCTGTGAAGGCTCAGGATGTGTCTCCATGAATATACCGTCAACTCCAGCTGCTATACCGGCCTTGGCAACAGTGGAAATAAGTTGTGGCAACCCTCCGGTAACACCGCTTGTTGTATTTGGCTGCTGAAGTGAATGAGTAATGTCAAGCACTACCGGATAGCCGAACTCCTGCATAATAGGAATGCCTCTGTAGTCAACAACCAAATCGTAATAACCGAATTGACTTCCTCTCTCTGTGAGCATAATATGACTGTTTGTATAGGCAACCTTATCTGCAGCAAACTTCATTGCAGCAGGGGAGAGGAATTGCCCCTTCTTTATGTTCACGTATTTCCCTGTAGCAGCTGCAGCCTCAAGAAGGTCTGTCTGGCGGCATAGGAATGCAGGAATCTGAAGAATATCAATATCGTATGATGCAGCAAGAGCGGCCTCGGCAGCAGAGTGTATATCTGTAACAACAGGAATCTGAAGTTCGTTCCTTATTTTACGGAGGATTTCAAGACCCTCAACGTCACCTATTCCAGTGAAGGAATCCCTTCTGGAGCGATTGGCCTTACGGTATGATGCCTTGAATATGAATGGAATTTCAAGCCTTGATGTAATATTTTTCAGCTCTTTGGCAATTGAGAATGTGATTTCCTCGCCCTCTATTACACAAGGTCCGGCAATGAGGAAAAACATGTTGTTATTGTACTCTTTCAGATTTGGAATTTGTATCATAAAATGACTCTTTTATCTCCTGCGCTGCAAAAGCGCTGCAAAAATAGCAAATATGTTTTATAAAAGTGATACTATTTTGTTGTGATTCAATATTCAGGCCAATTGTGGGTTCAATATTTATATTTTGGCCAGAGTATTTTCATCTTTGACCTTATCTGCTCCTCCTTGGCATTTGACCCCGGCTCATAGAAAACAGTTGATGCCATTGTATCTGGAAGAAACTCCTGGTCAACAAAATTTCCCTCAAATGAGTGTGCGTATTTGTAATCCTTGGCATATCCCAGATCCTCCATAAGTTGGGTAGGGGCGTTGCGCAGGTGGAGCGGAACAGGTTTTGGACCCTCCTTCCTTACTTTGGCCAGGGCTGAATCTATCGCCATGTAGGCGCTATTGCTTTTTGCGCTGGTTGCCAGATAAATAGCTGTTTCTGCGAGCGGAATGCGTCCTTCAGGCATTCCAATGTTCTGTATGGTGTTGAAGCAGGCATTGGCAAGCAACAAGGCGTTCGGGTTTGCAAGTCCAACATCCTCAGCAGCAAGAATCACCATTCTGCGGGCAATGAACAGGGGGTCTTCGCCACCATCTATCATACGCGCCAGCCAGTAAATGGCTCCGTTAGGATCTGAACCGCGCATACTTTTTATAAAAGCCGATACTATATCGTAGTGCTGTTCACCGTTTTTGTCATATAGAGCAATATTCTGCTGGAGAGTCTGTTCAACAATGGTGTCAGTAATTTCAATCTTTTGTGATGCAGGCGCAGATGCCACAACCAATTCAATGATATTTAACAATTTACGAGCATCACCACCACTGAATCGGAGTAGGAGGGTGTAATCCTTAATTGTAACATTCAGTTTTGAAAGATAAGTATCTTCCTTTACAGCCTTGTCTGCAAGTCCTGTGAGAGAATCTTTGTCAAGATCTTTGAGGACGTAGACCTGTGCACGACTAAGCAATGGCGTAATTACCTCAAAACTAGGGTTTTCAGTAGTTGCTCCAATAAGAGTAAATGTTCCGTCCTCAACAGCGCCAAGAAGCGCATCCTGCTGGGCTTTGCTGAAACGATGAATCTCATCAATGAAAAGAATTGCTTTCTTGGTATTGAAAAGATTTGAATCTTTGCACTTTTCAATTACATCACGGATATCCTTAACGCCGGAACTTATTGCAGAGAGCGTGTAGAATGGGCGGTCAAGTGTATTTGCAATAATCTTGGCCAGAGTTGTCTTTCCAACACCCGGAGGACCCCAAAGGATGAAACTTGAAACCCGGTCGGATTCAATCATCTTGCGAATAATGCCATCCTTGCCAACAAGATGTTCCTGCCCAAGATAATCATCAAGGGTAGAAGGACGCATTCTTTCGGCCAGGGGTTTGTTTATAGATGGAGCATCACTGTTCATTATTTGTCTTTATATAAATTTACTCTATGAGTCATAATACTCAAGCTCAAAAGAGTCAGATTATTCCTTTATTTATCTATCATTCTATTAGTTCTATTTAACATAATATAAATTGTGTTAAATCCATCCAATCAGAAATGCCTTATATGAGTTGTTTTAAAATGGATTATCGATTCTTATAATATCTACAAATATAAGTTATCTTTGCAAGAAAGTGAAATGGCCACAAAAAGGGGTGGTTTTGTGGCCAAACGGTGCCCAAACAGAGCAAACGGCCACAAAAAGGGCAAATTTGTGGCCAAACGTTAAAGATGACTATGAGCAGACATAAGAAAAAAGATTTTGAGATTGAGAGCGTTGAAATTGAAGGCATTGCGGCCGAAGGAAACGCCGTTGCACACATAGATGGCAAGGCGCTCTTTGTACCACAGTGCGTTCCAGGAGATATTGTGAACGTGAAGGTGACCAAAGATAAGAAAAGCTACATGCAGGGATTTGTCACTGCAATAGTCAAAGAGTCGCCAAACCGCCAGAAACCATTCTGCAGCCACTTTGGAACCTGCGGAGGGTGCTCATGGCAGCTGCTCCCATACCAGATGCAACTTGATGCCAAACGTCAGCAGGTTGTTGACCAGTTCGTAAGAATCGGACATCTCGATATGCCTGAAAGCGGTGTGAACCCTACACTTGGATCTGAGAATATAACCGAATACCGCAACAAGCTTGAATATACATTCTCCAACAGGAGGTGGATTCTCTCAGGTGAAGACCCTGATGCCCTCACAGAGAGACAGCGCCTTGGCCTTGGCTTCCACGTAAGCGGATTCTTCGACAAGGTACTTGACATTGAAAAATGCTGGCTGCAGCGTGAGCCAACCAATGAAATAAGGCTCTTTGTTAAGCAGTACGCAATAGATAACGGGCTGAGTTTCTACGATTTGAGAGCACAGGTTGGCTTCCTGAGAAACCTCATGGTACGCACAACATCTACAGGAGAGACAATGCTGCTTGTAGTCTTCGGTCCGGAGGCAATCATTGATGTTGCATATGGGCAAACGGCCACAAAAACGGCAA